>CAMNJG010000052.1 GCA_946541285.1 uncultured Clostridia bacterium | reverse complement strand
TCTGTAACAGGGATTTCATTGATATGAAGTATCAGTTGTTATATAATAATCTATGTCTAATCAGAATTTTCTTACCAGCTGAGGGGAGAATAAATGAATTGTATAAAATGTGGCAGAGCACTGCGGGCCGGCGCGAAAGCCTGTCCGTACTGCGGCACACCGGTTCCTGCCTACGGGGGAAAAGGAGGGACAGAGTTTGACTGGACTCTGAAAGGTGATACCTCGCAGCCGCAGCCCAGACCCAAAGCGAAAAAACCGGAAAGGACGTTTACCTGGGACACAGGAACAGGCGCGGCCAGATCCGCCGGCAGACCGGCAGCAACTACATCTGCGCCATCTGCCGCGCAGGCCCCGTCCGCGGCACCCGCTGCCAGAGAGAAACGATGGACCGAGCCGGAAGAAGCGCGCCAGCTGTTCAGCTTTGATAAAGAACATGCCGCCCTGCAGCAGCAGGTGGATCAGAGGGTGGAGAAAATCGCGGCGGAGCGGCCGGCCCCGGCAGTGGAACGGGAGCGAAGGGAAGACCTTTTTGTACTGCCGTCAGAGATGACGATGGATGATTTCAGTGATCTTCTGGGAGAATCCCTGATCCGGGAAAGCAGTCGTGTGCTGGTGGTGAATCAGAGAGAGAAAGAACCGCCAAAGCCCCCTTCCAATGTCTATGATCCGGATCCGCTGGGGGATGCCGTGACAGTATCCGCGCCGGCGCGGGCAGTGGAAGCCGAAACCGTTGACAGAGGAGCAGAACGGCAACCGGAAACAGAACCTGTCCGGATGGCCCGGCCGCTTCAGGAAACTGTGAATGATCCGGCCGGAATGCCGGAAATCCCGGTCGAAGAAATCCCGAGGATCCCACCGAAACGGAAAAAACCGAAGCAGCGGTCGCCGGAGGATCAGGCCTATGATCCGTTCCAGGGAAAAGAATACATGGTGTACACACCGGTACCGGTATTCATCTCCCGGCGCCAGCCAAAAAAAGTTCCTTCCCGGACATCTTCCGGTAAAGCAGCAAATACCGGTCCTGACGGACAGGTGCTGGACTTCGGGAAACTTCAGAATCTGGCAGGCGACAGTCCGGATGGAAGTGAAAAAGAAGGCCTGAATCTTTCCCTGTCGGCAATTGATCCCGGATATACGCCGGAAGAAGAAAAACGGGCGATCGAAAGCTTCCAGAATCTCCTTCACGCGGAAGAAGCCTTTTCAAAGAAAGTGGATCAGTTTACATTCCTTTCCGGAAAAGAAGGCGAAGAAGCGGAAGAAGCCTGGCGCAGAAGGGAAGAGGCCGTCGCGGAACCGAAAGTTTCGTTTATCAGTATCGAAGACGAATATCAGAAATACCGGGAGGATCACGAACCGCCTTCCATTCACATGATTGAGGGAAGGTCCTCGAAGAACAGGGAAACGGGAGACACGGAAGAAAGCGCGGACACGCCGGAAAGCGAAAGCAGAGAAACGACGGCGCCGGGAAATTACCGGAAGAGAGGTAACCGGCCGGTACGGATTGTCCGTCATGCGTCGGACCGGAAAGGGGCTCAGGAAGAAGCAGCAGAGCCGGCACTCACCATCATTCCGGAGGAGAGCGCTTCCGGAGAACATGAGGCGAAAACAGAGGAAGCCTCGGAGACGGTTGCCGCCGTTACATCGTCTTCCAGAGAAGGCAAAAAGAAATCACGTGAGCTGAATATCAAAATTAACGAACCGTCCGGAACCCAGTTTACGGTCCGGACCCAGGAAGTCAATCTGGCAGACCAGGCAAGCCGCCTGAGGGACACCCAGGAAGTCGATCTTTCAAAGCTGAAGGAAGGACCGAAGAGTGTCCGGGTCCAGGTGGAAGTCAACCATAACGCTTCCAGCAGTTCGGTAGAAGTCACCCGGGCAGACGATGGTTCCACCGTGGTCAGGACCGTTGAGGAAGGCGAAGAAAATGAACGCCGCTATGACGCGGAGGGAGAGGATTTCCTTTACCGTGTGCCGAGGAAAGAATCCTTCTGGGAAAAGAACGAACTGCCGGCGACCCGCATCACCCTGACCGATGTTTTCAGTCCGGAGATGATGGAATTCAAAGAAAACTGGGAGCAGGAAGAACAGAACGCGAAGCAGCCGTCCGGTACCGCGGAGGAATCCCCGGAATCGGATCCATCAGCCGGAGAAGACCGGATTGATCAGTTCCTGAGCAGCGAACTGGAAAAGGCAGAAGCACTCGAAACAGAAGAACCGGAAGGAACCGTGGATACGGCAGATACCGCGGAAACCACGGAGACGCGCAGAACGGACGGGACGCCGGAAACAGACAACCCGGAGGAAGCCTCACAGGAACCGGAGGATCAGGAGACCGCAGCCGGAGAAAGCACGGTTGAGGAATCCGAAAACGGAGAAAAGACAGACGCTGCGGACGACAGTGAGGAAGCGCGGGAGGATATACCGGATTCAGAGCAGCCGCCGGAGCCGGAGACTGATCTGGAAGAGACGGATGATTCCGTGGATATGCCGGAAGCAGAAGCTGAAATGGACGAGGCATCCTCAGAGGATTTGACAGAGCCGGAAGAGACCGGAGAACCCGAAGAGGCAGAGGTTGGAGATGCTGCAGCAGACTCCTCCGGACAGGATGCGCAGACACCTGAAACAGGGGAGGCAGAAGCCGCAGAACCGTCAGAAGAAACACCGGATGAAGACGGGGATGATGACGGACAGAGTTCGATCAGACGCGCCGGGAGGATCCGCTTCCGTTATGGAAAATCTAAGTCTTCCGGAGAAGAAACCGTGGAACCGGAGGATGACGCGGAAGCGCAGCAGAAACCGGAAGAGGAGCCAGGGACGGCGGAGAAACCGGACGCGCTCCACCGGACGATGATCGTGGAAAAAATATCAGAAGAGACAGAGGCAGAAGCCGGCGGAGAAGAACAGGAGGCCGGTGAGATGCAGGGGCTGTTCAGTTCATTGAACCATATCCGTCACCGGATCGCGGGCGCGATCGGCACAGCAGAAAACGAAGAAGTCTCCGGGGAGGATGCTCCGGAAGCTGATGAAAAAGCTGTCCCGGAAAAAGACAGGAAAGAAAGAGAAGACGCTGCGCCGGAGGAACGCCCTGTCAGAAAAAGAATTTCAGCGGCTTCTGTGATGAGTGTGATCATCGCGGTCCTGATCATCGCGATCGTAATTGAGTTCGCGGTCATCACGATCCGTCTGGTGGCACCGAATTCACAGGGCGCGGTTCTGATCAAGCGGATTGAGCAGACCATTTCCGGGAAAAAACCGAATTTTGTAATCGAAGCAGAGGCGCAGCTATCGGACGGCAGCATTGTGGAACTGTCCGACGGAAGCGACAGCGGGGAAGAAGGAACTGTCTGAACACAGACTGATGCCAGTTCTTCCTGAATACCGGCAGGAAGCCGGATGTCCGCGTCTGTTTCGCAATCCGGGAACTGTGCGGGGATCAAAAACCGCACAGTTCCTTACAGTAAAGGAGACCTTATGAGCAGGAAACTAAGCCGCAGAGGCAAAGCAGGTGTGATTGCTCTGGTTGTCGCGCTTATGCTGGTCGTCTTCTTTTTTGGGACGATCGTATCGTTTATTACCGATTACTGGTGGTTCAAAGATCTCGATTACACGCAGGTATTTTTCAAAAAGCTGTTTACGGAACTGAAGATCGCAATACCATCATTTATTGTCATTATGGGACTGGCGGCGCTGTATCTGCGTTCGCTGAAGCGTTCCTACCTGAAAAAAACAGAGATTGCAGATGGCGGGCCGTCTGATCTGACGGTCCGCCGTGTGACCATCGCGGTCTGCGCGCTGTTTTCCCTGTTCCTGACGTATATGATCACCACATCCCTGTGGAAATCGCTTTTGTACATCACCAACAGCACCGATTTCGGGAAGACCGATCCGGTGTTCGGACTGGATATTTCCTTTTATGTATTTAAACTGGCATTTTTGCAGAACGCTCTTTCCGTCGCTTACACGGCGGTCATCCTGTTTATTCTGCTGACTGTGCTGTATTACGCGTTTCTCATATCCGTCCGGAAACCGAGGGAGACCGAAGAAAAGGATGTGTATGAAGCGGAGACCATCCGGGAAAATCCTTTCGGGGAATTTATCAATCTTAATTTCCAGCCATCCATCCCGTCCGTGGACAGCCAGATGCCCCGTACACTGCTGCGGGTGTCCGCGAAACAGCTGACCTTCCTGGCGGTGATTCTTTTCGTACTGATCGCGGTGACCTTTACCTTTAAGCAGTTTCATCTGCTGTATACAGACTCCGGAACTGTGTTCGGCGCCGGCTTTACAGCGTCCAGGATTACGATGAATGTGTACCGGATTGAGGCCGTACTTGCCATCGTAGCCGCGGTCATGACCGTCCTGTATACGCGCCGGAAGGCCTGGCGGAAGCTGCTGCGTTTGCCGGTGGCCATGATTTTGGTGATGGTGGCGGGAACCCTGGTCGCTACGGGAGTACAGTCGCTGATTGTCTCCCCGGATGAACTGAACCGGGAAAAGCCGTATCTGGAGTACAATATCGCCTCCACACAGGATGCCTACGGAGTAAGCGAGGTCAGGACGGAAGCCTTTAATGCCAACGGCGTACTGACCGGAGAAAATATCGAAAACAACCAGCCGACGATTTCCAATATCCGTATCAATGATTTCCAGCCGTCCAAGCAGTTCTACAATCAGACCCAGGCAATCCGGACCTATTATTCTTTCAACGATGTGGATGTGGACCGGTATGATATCGACGACCTGTATACGCAGACTTTCCTGTCGGCCAGGGAAATGGATACCGACAGCCTCGGCTCGGATGTTTCCTGGCTTTCCAGGCATCTCAAGTATACGCACGGTTACGGGCTGACCCTTTCCAGAGTGGACGCGGTGACTGAATCCGGGCAGCCGGACATGATCATTGACAACGTCCCGCCGGTTTCGGATACGGACAGCCTGAAGATCACGGAGCCGGCGATCTATTATGGAGAAAAGACGCAGGATTACGCGATTACCAATACAAAAGAAAAGGAATTCGACTACCCGAGCGGGGACGAAAACAAGTATACGGAGTATAAAAGTGACCATGGCATCCGGCTGACACCGCTGCGTCGTCTGCTGTACACGTTCCGGGAACAGAATATCCGGATCCTGGTATCTTCCAATATTACCAGTGAATCGAAGATCCTCTATGACCGTGATATCCGGACGAGGGTGCAGAAAATCGCGCCGTTCCTGAGTTTTGACTCAGATCCGTACATCACGATTTCCGATTCCGGAAAGCTGTACTGGATGATCGATGCCTATACCACCGCCAACAGTTATCCGTATTCGGAGATGAGCCAGCTTTCCAGCGGCCAGACGATCAACTATGTGCGGAATCCGGTCAAAGTAACAGTGGATGCCTATCACGGGACGGTGAATTTCTATAAAGTGGAGGATGAACCGATCATCGACACCATCGCGAAGATTTATCCGGGACTGGTAAAGGATGTTTCCGAGATGCCGGATGGACTGGAGCGCCACATCCGCTATTCCAATACGCTCTTTAACCTGCAGGCCCGCGTGTATCAGCGGTATCATATGTCCAATGTCAGCGTTTTCTATCAGAACGAGGACCGCTGGGATATCGCGACGGATGTCTATGGCCAGAAGGAACGGGAGATGACACCGAATTACTTCATCATGAAGCTGCCGGGTGAGTCAGAGGAAGAGTTTATCAGTTCCATCCAGTTTACGCCTTCCGGGAAAAAGAATCTGACCGGGCTGATGGTGGCGCGCTGCGACGGAGACAATTACGGGAAGCTGATCCTGTATAAACTGCCGAAGGACAAAGTGGTCTATGGCCCGATGCAGGTGGAATCGCAGATCGACCAGAATACAGAGATTTCCAAAGAATTCTCCCTCTGGAACTCTTCCGGTTCCACGTATACCCGCGGCGATATGTTTGTCATCCCGATTGACGATTCACTGCTGTATGTCGAGCCGATTTATCTGGAGTCTGCTACAGAGACCAGCCTGCCGGAAGTCAAGCGGGTCATCGTCGCGTACAAGGACCAGATTTCCTATGCGCCGACACTCAGTGAAGCCCTGGCGAACCTGTTCCATATCGAGAATTATGAGGTGGACGCGGGCATTACTGCGGGGGCAGGCGCTTCTTCCGCGGCGACCGGTACAGAGGGCAGCGAATCGGAGGAAGGATCAGAACGTGCTTCTTCCGGCTATCAGTCCATCGAGCAGCTGGCGGCGCGCGCGTCAGAAGCTTATGATGAGGCGCAGAGCGCGCTGACACAGGGTGACTGGGAAGCGTATGGACGTCATCAGGCGGAACTCAAGAGCTATCTGGACCAGATGAAAGCGTTGTCTGACCAGGTGTCGGCAGCTTCTACCGGATCGTCCGGCAGTGAAAGCGCGTCAGACAGCGGAAGTGGAAAAGCTGCGTAACACGATGCTTCCGGTGCCGGACCGGAGCCGCGGAAACCGCGCGCCCGGGTTCGGCACAGGTCCATTATCAGAATATATAATCTTACAGTTATATCATTTTGTCCGGGGGAACAGGGGCAGAAAAGCGCTCTGTTTCCCGGATATTCATGAAACCGGGATTTACGTAAAAACAGACAGGACAGAACTGTTTTATGAAACGACCTACCTGGAATGCCTGACAGGTAAATCCTGAGATACCGACCAGAGCAGGAGGAAAGACAGGAAATGCTGGATATCAAACGAATCCGCGAAAATTTTGAAGAAGTGAAAGCCGCGGTAGAGCTGAGGGGTAAGGGCGACTATCAGATCGGCCGCACGGTGGAACTGGATGAGGACCGCCGGAGGCTCCTGGCGGAGATGGAAGCGCTCCGGGCAGAGCAGAAAAGAGAATCCAAGCGCATCCCGCAGATGAAAAAAGCCGGCGAGGATACGACGGAACTGATGAACGAAATGAAAAAGCTGGCGGACCGCATCGGTGAGCTGGACGCGCAGGTCAAAGAGGTGCAGGAAGAGCAGAGAAACATCCTGCTGGGCATCCCGAATACACCGAACGCGACGACACCGGTGGGCGCGGATGAAAATGAGAATGTCGAAATCCGCAGATACCTGGAGCCGCGCCAGTTTGATTTTGAACCAAAGGCGCACTGGGATATCGGCACCGACCTGGATATCCTGGATTTCGACCGGGGCGCGAAGCTGTCCGGCGCGAGATTTACAGTATATAAAGGGAAGGGCTCCCGCCTGGAACGTTCCCTGATCAATTTCATGCTGAATACCCATGTGGAAGAGCACGGCTATACGGAAATCCTGCCACCGTTCCTGGTAGGGCGCAAAGCCATGACCGGTACGGGACAGCTGCCGAAGTTCGAGGACGACATGTATTCGGTACAGGCAGAACTGGATGAGTTCCTGATTCCGACCGCGGAAGTGCCGCTCACAAACCTCCGCTCCGATGAAATCATCGACGGCAGTGAGCTCCCGCTTTACTACACCGCCTATACCGCCTGCTTCCGGAAGGAAGCCGGTTCCGCCGGCAGGGACACCCGCGGCATCATCCGCCAGCACCAGTTCAACAAGGTGGAAATGGTCAAGCTGGTGAAGCCGGAGGATTCCTACGATGAGCTTGAGAAGCTTACCGACAACGCGGAGGATATCCTGAGGAAGCTCGGCCTGCCGTATCGTGTCATCACGCTCTGTACCGGCGATATCGGTTTCAGCGCGGCCAAGACCTACGATGTGGAAGTCTGGATGCCGAGCTATGGCCGTTATGTGGAAATTTCCAGCTGCAGCAATACGGAAGATTTCCAGGCCAGGAGAGCCAACATCCGTTTCCGCCGGGATCCGAAGGCAAAGCCGGAATATGTGCACACGCTTAATGGTTCCGGACTGGCGGTCGGCAGATGCCTGGCAGCGGTGCTGGAAAACTACCAGAACGAAGACGGCAGCGTGACGGTACCGGAAGTGCTCAGACCGTACATGGGCTGTGACCGGATCGAAGGGAAATAGGCCGTGGACGCGCGTTCGGTTTCTTTCGCGGTGGGCGATATCGTGGAGATGAAAAAAGCGCATCCCTGTGGGGGGAAGCTTTTTGAGATCATGTATATGGGCATGGATGTCCGGCTGCAGTGCCGGAAGTGCGGTTCCCAGGTACGGCTGCCCCGCCGGAAGTTTGAAAAGTCCGTGCGCAGGAAGGAACAGTAGCGGATATACAGATTCTTAATACGCAGTCTCTTA
>CAMNJG010000051.1 GCA_946541285.1 uncultured Clostridia bacterium | reverse complement strand
CCGTCAGCCTGCCAGCTGCCGCATCAGTGCCGGCAGCTCCGTGATACTCCCGATCGCGGGGACTTCCTCGCAGATCGAGCCAAAGCCGTAAGCTGCATGGATAAATTTCCCTCCGGCTTCCATGGTGGCATCACAGTCGCCCTGGATGTCGCCGACATAATAGAAATCGTCCAGCCGGCAGCGGTCAGCCAGGAGACGGATGCTCCCGCTTTTCGGCAGGCCGGTATTGCCGAAGCATTCGATGTCGTCGAAATACGGTTCGAAGTGATAATATTGCAGGAAGGCTTCGATATAGCCGCTCTGGCAGTTGCTGACGATATACAGCGGCCATCCGTCCGCGCGCAGCTGCCGGAGACATTCTTCTACACCCCCGTACAGGTGACCTCCGTGCTCTGCCAGATAACGGTTTTCCACATCCATGCATTCTTCCATGATCTGTTGCCGAAGTGATTCTTCTGAGGAAGGGAAGAGACGGAGGGCGATGTCGGTCATGGTCAGTCCCATGACGCTGTGGATTTCCTCTACGCTGACTTCCTGCCGGTCCGGGTTGTTTCTGGCAGCCATGACACTGCTCCAGGCGATGGCAATATTTTTTGCGGAATCCCAGAGGGTTCCGTCCATGTCAAAGATGATTCCTGTTTTCACTGTTGTTTACTCCGTTCGGTTCTGTCTCCAATGGATCAATTCTTTTTTCGTGATCATTATACAGATGGACTGAAGTTCCGGCAATCAGAAAAGAAATATGGCGGATCATTCCGCAAACAGCCGATATATAGATTATGGTGCAGCTACAGTATGTTTCCAGATTGATAATAGACGAAGGTCATGTAGGGAGCTCCTTTTAAAAAGAAAGTGCAGATAAGTCAAATATGGAATATAATGGATACGCAGGAGTGCTGAAGTGACTATTCAGATGATTCCTTGGAAAAACGCTGAGTTAACAGAAACAATGGAGAGATTTATATAATGAAAGATGAAAATAGTTATTATAGTATAAAAGAGTCTATTCATGATCGAGTACAGGATCAGGTCATTTTCAATGAAGCAAATGAAATTCTGAAGGATCTGTACGGAACAAATGCGGAATTCAGAGAGGGTCAGTACGAGGCTATCGAAGCCACAATACTTCACAACAGGACATTAGTCGTCCAGAAGACTGGCTGGGGAAAAAGCCTGGTATATTTTATTTGCACCAGATTACTGCGTGATCGGGGCAGAGGTGTCACAATGGTGGTCAGTCCGTTGTTAGCGTTGATGGATAACCAGCTTTCTGCGGCGACATCAATGGGGTTAAAATCAGACATTCTTAATAGCAGGGTAAAAGACAGGAGAGTGGAAATCATTGAAGAACTTAAAAACGATGAACTCGATATGATTTTTGTTACTCCAGAGACATTATTTTCTGAAGATGTACAGGAAGCGCTTCCAAATATCAGGATCGGTCTTTTTGTAATTGATGAAGTTCATTGTATTTCTGATTGGGGACATGATTTTCGACTGCAGTATGGGAATTTATACAAAATCCTGCAGCGGTTGCCGATGAATGTGCCTGTCCTGGGGACAACAGCAACAGCAAATGATCGTGTGATAGAAGATCTCAGACATCAGATGGGGGATGACCTGTTTATTTCCCGGGGTCCGCTTTCGAGAACGTCACTGGCAATCCAGATTGTCCACCTTGAGAAAAAAAATGAACGTTATGCCTGGATCCTGCAGCATATTCATGAACTGCCGGGAAGTGGTATTATTTATTGTCTGACTCAGCGAGACTGCGATTATCTGGCTGATTTCATGAAAACGAATGGGATTCTTGTACGAGCTTATCATTCTGGTCTGTCCGAAGAGCAGCAGATGGAGGCGGAAGAATTATTTCGTACAAATAAGATAAAGGTTCTGGTCGCAACCATCAAGATGGGGATGGGATATGATAAAGGCGATATTACTTTTGTTATTCATTATCAGTGCCCTTCTAATATTGTTTCATATTATCAGCAAATCGGGCGGGCAGGGAGAAGTATTGCAAAAGCTTATGCGATTCTTATGCATGGAAAAGAGGACGATGAAATCGTTAATTATTTCATTGACACTGCCTTTCCCACGGAAAAAGAATGTAAAGAAATATTGGGGAATCTCAGAAACAGTGATGGAATGAGGTACTATGATATCACTTCTGCTGTAAACATGAGAAAAGGACGGATGGATAAAGCCCTCATGTTTATGGAGAATGAAGGGTATATATATAAAGAAAAGAGTAAATATTATGCAACTCCGAAAAAATTTATATATGACAGGGAACACTATGAGTCTGTAACGGATATGCGTCGTCAGGAGCGAGAACAGATGATTGCGTTAACTCACATTAAATCCTGCTACAGCAGATTTATCACGGAGTGTCTGGATGATCCATGGGCAGAAAATTGCGGTCAATGTGCAGCCTGCAGGGGGAAAAACTTCATCAGTACGGAGATCTCGCCAGAATCAATGAAGATCGCAAATACTTATCTGGAACGCCTGGTTTTTCCTATAGAACCAAGAAAACGCTGGATAAAATCAAATGTGACAAGTTCGACGATGATAAAATTTCAGAATCAGCGGGGAATCTGTTTATCACGATATGGTGATCCGGGTTATGGAGAACTGGTAAAACGGGACAAATATAATAATCGTAATTTTTGTGCTGAATTGATCGGAAAAAGTGTAGAAGTGCTGAAACCACTGATCTGGGAACATGGAATTCGCTATATTACATATGTACCTTCGCGCAGGAACAGGATGGTAGCACAGCTTGCAGAAGAAATCGCATCAAGATGTAATCTCCGGGTCCTGAATTTACTGGAAAAATCTCAGGCCCCACAACAAAAAATCATGGAAAACAGTTCACATCAGTGTGAAAATGCCTATACCAGTTTTCACATGAAAAAGGGTGTGAAAGTGCCGAAGAAAATACTGTTAATTGATGATATCGTAGATTCGAGATGGACTCTGACAGTATGCGGATACCGGCTGATGGAGCATGGATGTGAGGAGGTTTATCCGTTTGCGCTGGCAGACAGCAGTGAAAGGAAAGATGGTAATGAATGAAAATTCAAAAGTAATTACAACCCTTTGCAGTTATATCGGAGCAGAAAAGGGGAAGATCGATCCACTCGAGCCGAAAGAATGGGGGATACTGGCTGAAAATCTCAGAAATCAGGGGATGCAGCCTGTGGATTTGCCAGGATTGTCAGATGCTGATATGAAATCAAAATTACAATTGACTGATCAGAAAATCCATCAGATTCACAGACTCTTTGATCGTGCACCCAGCCTTACTTTTGAGATTGACAAGCTGGCAGGGCGGGGGATTCAGATCATTACCCGGGCGGATAAGGAGTATCCGCGGATTCTGAAATCGAAGCTGGGATCGAAATGTCCACCGCTTTTTTATACAGCAGGGGATTTATCCCTCTGTAATCATAAAGGTATCGGCTTTTCAGGCTCCCGGAAAGTTACCGGGGAAGATCTGGAATTCACGAAAAAAATGGTAGCGAAGGTTCAGAATGCCGGATATGGAGTTGTTACTGGTGGAGCAAAAGGAATTGATCAGATTTCCATGCAGGAAGCCTTAACAACTGGTGGTTTTGTCATTTGCTATGTCGCCGACTCAATGCTGAAAAAAATCAAAGATCAATTGATTTTGAAGGAAATCATGAATGGAAGAATCGTTCTTTTGTCGGCTTCAAAACCGGATGCAGGTTTTAATGTTGGTATGGCGATGATGAGAAATAAATATATTTATGCTCAATCTGATGCAACGATTGTAATTCGTTCTGATGAAGGAAAAGGAGGAACCTGGGCAGGAGCAACTGAGAATTTGAAAGCTGATCCAATCTGGAGTGTGCCATTATGCTGGGATCAGCAGTATGATGGAAATCAGGCACTGATCAGAATGGGATGCATCGCAATCGATGAAAACTGGGATGTGGATTTGAAAACAGCTAACATGAAATTTCGAGCCGGATATTGCGCAGAAGAAATGTCAGAGAAAGTAGTTCCATTGATGTCGGCAGATCATCAATTCAAATCCGTTATGGATCAAAAGGATTATACAGGGGAACAGCTGTCGATTGTAGGGATATTATAAGATGTTCAGCAAAAAGAAATCTGTACGGATCGCCGCTGCCCTTGGGCTGACGGTCATCGCGGTGATCCTGGCCGTGTGCCTGCTTGGCGGGTTCATCGTTTCCTCCCCGAAGAAACAGCTGATCCAGTATATGGACCATATCAGCAGGGGCGAGTATCAGGAAATGTATGCCATGCTCGACAGGGCCTCACAGTCAGCCGTTCCGGAGGAAACCTTTATCCGGCGCAACAAAGCGATTTACCAGGGGATCGGTCTGTCAGACCTGCAGGTGACGGTATCAGAAACCCACTGGCTTTCCCGTACGGTAGACTATTCCACATCGATGGAAACCGTAGCGGGAAAGATCCGGTTTGACAACACGGCGCGGTTTCATGCCGACAGAACCGGATATCACCTTGTCTGGGAGGATTCCCTGATTTTTCCGGAACTGGGGCCGGAAGATCAGGTAAAGGTGAGGACGGAAAAAGCCATGAGGGGCAATATCCTGGACCGCAGCGGACAGTTTCTGGCAGAGAACGGGATGGCGACCTCTGTGGGGATTGTCCTTTCGGATCTGGAGG
The DNA here is from genome assembly GCA_946541285.1 of uncultured Clostridia bacterium. Taxonomy (GTDB): domain Bacteria; phylum Bacillota; class Clostridia; order Peptostreptococcales; family Anaerovoracaceae; genus RUG708. Next base: position 3,810 of record CAMNJG010000051.1, on the reverse strand, counting down.
AACGGGAAAATGATATCCAGACGATCGCGGCGCTTCTGGAGATGGATCCCTCCGCGATTGAAAAAAAGCTGTCGGCTTCCTGGGTAAGAGAGGACCTGTTTGTCCCGGTGAAAACCCTGCAGAAGCTGGGAACCGAAGAGTCCCCACCGGATCTCAGGGAACAGGAACGTCAGGATCAGCTTCTGTCGATCAGAGGAGTCCGCTTCCGGGATGTGTATGTCCGGCATTATCCGCTGAAAGAAGCGGCGGCGCATCTGGTCGGCTATGTCCAGAACGTCACGGCAGAGGACCTGGAGAAACACAGGGGAGAGGGCTATGCCTCAGACAGTATGATCGGACGCAGCGGACTGGAGGCTCTTTATGAAAAGGAGCTGAAGGGACAGAATGGCGGAACGATCACGATTGTCGATGCTGACGGGAAAACGAAAACGACACTGGCATCCCGGCCGGTCCGGAAGGGCGAAGATGTAGAGGTTACTATTGATGCGGAGCTTCAGAAGGCACTGTACGGTGAGCTGAAGGACGATGAGAGCTGCTCGGTCGCGATGAATCCTCAGAACGGGGAAGTCTATGCCCTGGTCAGTACACCGTCGTATGATCCGAACTCTTTTATACTGGGCTGGTCGGAAGAGGACTGGAATGCCCTGAATGAAGATGAAAAGCAGCCTCTCCTGAATCGTTTCCGGCAGACGTGGTGTCCTGGTTCCTCTCTGAAGCCGGTGATCGCGGCCATCGGACTGGAAAGCGGCGCGGTGGATCCATCTGCCGAAGCCGATTATTCGGGACTGCAATGGCAGAAAGATGCCTCCTGGGGTTCCTATTCCGTCACGACGCTGCACGGATACAGTCCGAAGATACTGGAAAACGCGCTGATTTACTCAGATAATATTTATTTCGCCCAGGCAGCTCTGAAGATTGGATCGGAGGCACTCGAAGCCTCTTTTCAAAAGATCGGTTTTCAGGAAAAGCTCCCCTTCGACATCTCCATGACGCCATCACAGTTCTCCAATTCGGAGCATATCGCTTCGGAGATCCAGCTGGCGGACAGCGGTTATGGACAGGGAGAGATCCTGGTGAATCCCCTGCACCTGGCCTGTATCTACACTTCTTTCTGCAATGATGGCGATATGCTGAAGCCGCTGCTCAGAAAACAGGAAGAAGCGGAGAAACAGATCTGGGTGAAGGAAGCGTTTCCGGCAGAGGTGGCCGCCCGGGTTCTGGAAGGTACAAAAAAGGTCGTCAGCGATCCCCGGGGAACCGGCCACGCCGCCGCGAGGGCAGGAACCGTCCTGGCCGGAAAAACCGGGACTGCCGAGATCAAGGCATCCAAAGCGGATACCTCCGGAACGGAACTGGGATGGTTTGTCCTGCTGACAGCCGATCCGGAGCAGGCAAACCCGATCCTGCTGCTCAGCATGATCGAAGATGTGAGGGACCGGGGAGGCAGCGCTTATGCTGTCCGGAAAGAAAGCGCGGTCATGGACTGGTGGCTGGAGCGGTAATCCGGCTGATTGTCAGGAAAAATTCAAGTTTAAACAGCATGGTGGATGTTGATCATGCCCTGAAAGAATGTTACAGTGAGATCATAATGTAAGAGAAAGGAAGGGACCTGTGATGATGACCGATAGAATGTTTGAGCTGGCGCTGGCGTTTAAAGAAACAGAGATCTGGACCCGGATTGACGAAGACCAGATGTTCGCGATTCCGTTGTCGGGGGGCCGTACCGGGTATGTCAGTATTATGGGACGGCTCGGGGAGCATATCGCCCTGGCTTTGTATATCGGAGAAGAAGGACTCCGGAGTTACCATATTCTCCGTGGATCTGTCAACCGCGATGGTAAGGTGGGATATCATCCTGCGATCCAGAATAACCGGATGCTGCAGATGGCCCTGATGACCGAAGAGGACGTTCCTGAAGAGGAACTCCGGGAATTACAGAAGTATGCGAAAAAACACCAGCACAACCTGAAGAGACCGAACGCAGTTCCTGTTTACCTGAAATGTGAACCGGGTCTCATGATGGATTCCCTGGAAACCGAACAGGAAGCAGAAGATCTGATGGCAGCGCTGGAGGCAGTCATTTACGCCGCTCAGGCGCCGCTGATCGCTGACTTTGACATCTGCTTTTTCTCCGGGATTGACCGGTACTCCGAGGAGATTGTGTGTCTTGAGAAAAAAGGGGACCGTTATGAGCAAAAGATGATCCCGCTTCCGCGGATCGAAGAATATACCGCGCCGGAGGGACAGTTCTACGATGAGCTGTCCGCAGCCAGGGTGGCCCGGCTTCCAAAGAAAGGAACCTGGCTGATGAGTCTGGTCAGTCTGATGATGCCGTCCGAATGGCCGCAAACCGGTCAGGTGGTGTATCCGACCCTGCTGGTTGTTGTAGATTCCGAATCACAGGAAATGATCCCTGTCGACAGCGTGGTATTTTACGAAACTCACACGTCAGACATGCTGAACGCGCTGATGGATACGATCAATAAATCAGGATTCTGTCCGGAACGGATCCACATCCGGGATCCGTTTACAAAAGCGCTGCTGCGTAAATGGTGCGGAGATGTGGGGATCAAGCTGACGATGAAGAAGAACATTCCTCATTTTGATGAGATCCTGGAGGAGTGTATCGCAATGCACTATATGGAGGAACAGAATCCGGCCTTTGCAATGGAAATGATGGGCCAGATGGTCAATCACCTGCTGGAATTTTCTTCAGAAGAACTGCTGACTTTACCGGAGGAAATGAGAGAGATGATTGTCAGCATTCCTCCGAAAGAAGAGGAGACACTGTCGGAAGACCAGAGAAAAAAACTGCGGAAGCTGAAGAAAAACATCAGGGAAGCTGAAGCTCCGGATGAGGAAGCGCTTTTCCTGCAGGCACTGCAGCAGTTGATAGAGCGCACGCAATCCACGCCGGAAAGGAATAAGAGAACGAACCGGAAGCAGGGAAAGAAAAAGAAGAAAGGAAAGCGCCCGGCTCATAAACCGGGAACCTGTGTCCTCAGTGTCTCCCTGGGAACCGGCTGTTATCGTCATATCCAGCTGCCGGACACGATGCTGATGTCGGATCTGGCAGAAATCATCCTGGAGGCTTTTGAATTTGACAATGACCATCTGTATTCGTTTTTCATGGACAACCGGCTGTGGAGCCAGCAGGCGGAATATGCCGATCCCCGGGGAGAAGATACAGCTTACCCGGCAGACCAGTACGCGCTCTGGGAGATGGAACTGGAAAAAGGCAGCAAATTCAAATTCCTTTTTGACTATGGAGACGAATGGACGTTCCAGTGCAAAGTACTGCGCATGACGGATGAAGTAACGGAAACACCAAAAATCATCCGGAGCAAAGGGGAAGCTCCGGAGCAGTATCCATCATGGGACGAAGAGGAAGACTGGGACTGGGAATAAGATTCCCATGACGCAATATGTTTGTCAGGATGGTTCTCTGATGTGTATATCCGGCATTATCTGCAGAAAGAAGGGGCGGCGAATCTGGTTGGCTATGTCCATTACTTTATAATCAGTTTTGGGGACAGCCTTTTCCAAAACGCACAACGTTTTAGAAAAGGGTCCCCAAAAAAAGAGGTTATGCCGGGTGCAGCGTTTCATTTTTCAGAGAAAAACTGATATATCAATAAATCGCAAACATGGTTACTGTTCACGGCCTCTGGAAATACAGACTACAACGCAGCCGGCTACGTTTGGGGTAGCCTCTGTGACAGAATCGTTCCTGGAAAAACGTTCTGATCACAGAGGACCCCAAACACCCGGCATATAGATTACGGTACTTCCACAGTATGTTCCAGGATT
>CAMNJG010000050.1 GCA_946541285.1 uncultured Clostridia bacterium | reverse complement strand
GCACAACGTTTTGAAAAGGGTCCCCAAAACAAAATGAACAATTACCCGATGAACAACGTCAGTTGTGAATCGCAGGTAGGTCTGATGCAAAGGTGACCCACGAATGCAGTGAGTGGAATGTCACCGTCTGCTAAGGCGGCCCACGACTGCCTGCAGGAGTGACAGCCGCCGACAGTACAGTCTCACCTGATGCAGCGTTTTTCGGAGTTAAACTGGCCGATCAGTGAACAGTAATTACAGCTGCAGCAGTTCAATATCCAGCCACTCCGCTGCGCTCCGTTCAGGATGACAGAATGTACTAATGGTTGCGGAAGAACCCAGTATCTCTGACAATCAGGCATGGAATGGAGTCGTAAAGGCAGCTCCGTCCGAGCCATTCTGTCAAAAGCTCGCAGACAACAGTTCCCGAAGGCAATGATTGTGAAAATCCAGCGATTAGGATATAATAACGTACTAACACCGAATCACCTGACTCTGAAAAAGTCATACAAAATATACGAGGAATTCAGAATATGCATCAACATTCATCCCATGATCACAATCCGTCATTCACAGGCCAGGAACCGTCCCCAGCTCAGGATACACTGCAGCCGGGAATGCCGGAATTCCAAAATACAGAAACCGGGCAGACCCCCGAAAAAGATCCGCTCCCGGATACAGAAAACGCGCAGACGCGTACTGCAAAGCTGCGTTCACTGGCAGCCCGCCTGAAAGAGAAAACGGTTTCCGGCCTGTTCCGCTCCCGTTACTTCACCTCCAGCCGGTTCAGCAGAATCGCGGGAATCATCATCCCGGCTCTGCTGCTCCTGCTGGTACTGACACATATCCATCTGTATCTGGACACAGAAGAACTGAACCGTTCAACAGGAATTACGCTGCTGATCCTGTCCGTTGTCCTGTCCCTTATCGCGGGTCTGACGGCTGCATTCCGGATCAGTTTTCCGGGGACCGCAGGCAGAATCTACAGTTTTGTGATGTATTTCGGCGCACCGGTTGTCGCCGCGCTCATCACCGAATGTGTACAGGGGATCTTCATTTATGACTGGTCTCCACAGACTTTTTTCCTCAATTACCTGGTATTTCTGATCCTTTATTCCATCGTAGCCGTCATCACCGGTGTATTCCGGCGCACACTCAGCATCGTCACCCCGGTCCTGTACGTGTTTTCATTTATTTCACTGCTGATCATGCAATTCCGCGGAACCCCGCTGATGCCAGCGGATATCGTAACCATCGGAACGGGGCTGGCCGTCGCGTCCGGTTATCATTTTACCCTCAACTGCAGTGTCATCCTGAGTCTGGTTCTTTTTGTCCTGTTTGAAACCATGATTTTCCAGATGCCACGACTCAAAGTCCGCCGGAAATTCCACCGGGTCTTTCGTCTGCTCAGCCTCGTACTGGTGTTCTGCACCTGTTCCGCTTTCTACCTGACAAGTATCGCGGCAGACAACAACATCAAGCCGGACTTCTGGAACCAGTCACGCGGATACCGGCGTTCCGGAACAGTATTTAACTTTGTACTGAACAGTCGCTATCTCATTGTCGAAAAACCGGATAATTACAGAGCTTCTGACATCCCGGACATCATCCATGAACTCATTTCGGATACAGAGGAGGATTCCGGGATACTGGCTTCCGCGCTCAAAATGCAGGCCGAACAGACAGCGCTGCAGGAGTCGCAGGAAATACCGGCCGAAAACGACGCGGATTCTGCTTCTGCTGATCTCGCGGACAGCGCCACGACCGTGGAAAACACCGCTGCACTTCCCGACTTTGCGGAAGAAGACGCAGCAGACGGCAACGACTCCAGTCTGTACTCCTTTGCGTATGCCGATAATACCGGCGAAACAGACGATACAGATGTCCCGGTCGATCCGGAACTTCCCAATACCGGCCCTGATACGAAACTGGCGGTACAGTATACATCGGATACGGAACAGCCCTCTGCATCAGCAGCTTTAAAACAGGGAGAAGCCCCGGATATTATTGTCATTATGAATGAAACTCTCGCTGATCTCCGGATCCTGGGTAAATTTTCAACAAATAAGGATTATATGCCATTCCTCCGAAACCTTACCAGGAACACCATCAAAGGAAACCTTTATATGCCTGTTCACGGAGCCGGTACCAGCAATTCGGAGTTTGAGTTTTTAACAGGGAATTCCATGGCTTTTCTGCCATCCGGCAGTAATGCCTACGAACTCTACATCAAAAGCAAACTTCCGTCTCTCGCGCAGATTCTCGGGAACCAGGGATATTCCCGGACTGCTTATCATACATATTATAAAGAGAGCTGGAAACGGAACATCAATTATCCGCTGCTCGGTTTTGAAAACTTTTATGCCCTGGAGGATGTCCTTGATTACTCTACCGTTGAGGCCTACCGGGACGGCGATATCTCACTGTTTGAATATCAGCACCGTATCAGCCTTCTGTATCCCGGTGAAAAAGTCCTGCTCCGTAGATTTGTCAGTGATTCCTATGATTACAGGGTACTGGAACGAATGTATGAAGAACGGAATCCGGAATATCCGTTTTTCCTGTTCAACGTCACCATGCAGAATCACGGAAGCTATGACCTGTCCTATTCCAACTTCAACCAGAAGATCCATATTACGTCCGAAGACGCTTTCTATCCAAAAGCAAACCGGTATCTTTCCCTGATCTACGAGTCCGACCGGGCGCTGAAAGAACTGATTGACTACTACAGCAGTGTCTCCCGGCCGGTCATGATTGTCATGTTCGGAGATCATCAGCCGAGTATCGAAGAATCTTTCTATGAATCTCTTCTGGGGGCAAAAATTTCTGATCTGACGGTCTCACAGAATCAGAAGCGTTATGTGACACCGTTCCTGATCTGGACCAATTATCCTTCAAAAAGCGGATATATCGAAAAGATCAGTTCCAATTATCTGTCCACCCTTGTCATGCAGCAGGCCGGACTGAAAACCACGGAATATCACCGCTATCTGTCTGCCATGTATCAGAAAATGCCTGTTATTGATACGACCGGCTATATCACTGCGGACAACCGGTATTACACCTACGATGATGACACAGAATACACAGCGATTCTGGAGGGTTACCGTCAGGTTGTCTATAATTATATGTTTGACCAGCTGAACCGCAGCAGGAGCCAGTTCTATCTTTCCGAATAGCCTGCCTGATGCCCTCCGGCATTTCCGGCATTCTCACCTTCAGCCGCGACAGTCACTTCTGACTGTCCGCGGCTGTATTGATAAATATGATCTCCAAGGATTTCCTCCGAATCAACGACAGCTTCATTGATTTCCCTGACAATCCTCTTCAGCTCCCCGGGGTCCGCGCCGGATGCCCTGAGCACAATCAGCTCATGGATCGAGGAAGGCAGAAGCAGGAGATCGTCTCCCAGGAACTCCGCGAATCCGCGCAGAAGTTCCGGAAGAAACATCACGGCCGGACCATTTCTCATACTGCCATCGGTCAGCACATACATATATGCCTCTCGTTCCGCCTCCTCCTGCGGGAATTCCCTGGAACCGGCTTCCGCGATGATTTCACGGATATCGCGCAGCTGGAAACCTCCCCGGAGCGCGAGATTCCTCAGTGCCGTTTCCCGCAGTTCCTCAATGCCGGTCCCCCATACCTTCATCAGCCCTTTCGTTACCTTCATTTCCATATTCATCTGTTCCAGACTGTCCACTATACAGAATATCCCTGCCAGGTCCAGGAATGGAATACTGACCACCTCCCGCTCCAGGAGAATCCTGTTCTGTTCCCTGTTCACCATCCTTATCGTCAGTCGGTCACGGATATGTCCGTAATCGGTCAGCGACTCGTTCATATCACAACCGTTTCTGATTTCATCAGCCATCCGTTCATATACATGCACTACATACTCCGCGGCCTGGCGAATCGTCAGATGAAATTCACAGAAAAACCGGTAGACAGAATCGACATACACATTCGGGGTGCAGATTTCATCCGTTTTCAGAATATTTACCGCATTCCGCTTAATCCCGTTATTTTTCAGAACCGGTCTGATCACGACATTGTTTTCATTCATTTTTCTCAGCTCTTCCAGGAGCTTCGCTTCAAATTCCTGATAATTCATATCTCCTCCTTTATCACCGTTTTTTCTTTATTCTACTATATTTTACATATATTGTAAAGTCCGGATAAAAAAGAAGCCGGATCCTCTGTCAGAGAAATCCGGCTGTCTGTCAGTTTACTGTATCCGAATCACGTTTCTTCCAGGCTCAGTCCTGTCAGTTCCAGCGCTTTCTGAAAATGTTCCGGCAACGGACTGGTAAAAAAAAGAGGCTGCCCGCTGACAGGATGAAGGAAGCCCAGATCCCGCGCGTGAAGGATCTGCCCCCGGAAGCCAAAAGGATTTCTGGAAGGTCCGTAAAGCGGATCCCCCAGCAGAGGATGACCAATATGTGCCATATGAACACGGATCTGATGCGTCCTTCCTGTCTCCAGACGGCATTCTACCGCAGTAAAACGACCCGTCCGTCCCATCACTCTGTAATGTGTCACAGCCCGTTTCCCCCTGTCGGAAGGAACCACCGCCATTTTTTTCCGGTCTTTCGGGTGCCTGCCGATATTCCCCTCGACTGTACCGTGATCCTGACGGATATTATGATAAACCACTGCGCAGTAAATCCGCTGAATGCTGTGTACTTCAAACTGTTCCGCCAGTCCCGCATGCGCCCGGTCATTTTTGGCCACTACCAGCAGGCCGCTGGTATCTTTGTCAATTCTGTGGACAATCCCCGGACGGATCACTCCGTTAATCGAGGAAAGCTGTCCCCGGCAGTGAAACATTAACGCGTTGACCAGCGTTCCGGTTTCATTTCCCGGCGCGGGATGAACCACCATTCCCTGCGGCTTATTGACAACAAGAAGGTCCTCATCCTCATACACGATTTCCAGTGGAATTTCCTCCGGAGAGACTTCCAGAAGCTCAGGAGAAGGGATTGTGACACGGAACCGGTCATCTTTTTTCACCCGGTAGTTTTTTACTGCCTTCCGCTGATGATCCGAGCAGACATGCCCTTCTTCGATCAGCTTCTGCACATGACTCCGGGTCATTCCCTCCAGTCGTCCGGCGAGAACGGCGTCCAGACGTTTCCCTTCTTCTGATTCCCGGATGTCTACAATACGGACATCTTCCGGTTCTGTCATCCCGGAACTCCGGTTTTCATCCGGCAATCCCAAAAAATCTTTCATCCGGAAGCCTACTTTTTCCGACGGGATCCCAGCGCCGGGAACAGGACCGCGAGTAAAAGAACGACACAACCTGCCACGACACAGATATCCGCTACATTAAAAATATATGGCCAGAAATGGACATCGATAAAATCGGTAACGTGTCCCAGGCGGATCCGGTCAATCAGATTGCCCAGCGCGCCCCCGGCGATCATCGTGAGCGGAATCAGTATCAGCCTGCGCTGCTGTCCCCGTTTCAGCAGGATATAGGCCAGAATCGCACCTGTCAGAAAAGAAGTCAGCGCGATAATAAAGTTCTGCGTATTCCCCAGCATGCCAAACGCGACACCGTTATTCTTGATCACGTTCACATACAGGAAGTTGCTGATCAGTTCTGTCTGTCCTCCCATTCCGGGGCTTCTCAGTACAATGAATTTTGTGATCTGGTCAAACAAAGCCAGACCGATCATGGCGATGATATAAAACATGGTTTCTCCTGGTATTTTTCTTTAACTTCAAAAAGGGCGCACTCTGAAAGCAACGCCCCGCATCCGGCATGAGCCGGGATTTTCTGATGTCTGATACAGACTCTGCCGGTATAGGGAACCCGGAGATTCGAGTCTGTCAGATATACACTATATCGTGATGAGGACGCGCGTCAGCAGCCTCGCCACAAACTGGACCGCAAGGATCGCGAGAATCGGTGAAAAATCAATCCCCATCTGTGAGGAAAACTTCCACAGAAGATTGCGGAACGGACGAACCAGCGGTTCTGTCACGCTCTGAATAAAATGGTAGATCTTCCACAGGCCCGGACCAAAGGACCGGGTAAACCAGCTCATCACGGCACTGGCACAGATCAGCATCACAATGATATCGCTGAAGAGATTAATGGCACGTACAAGGAGCATCAGTATCATGGATTACCCCTCATCAATTACGCCACGGCGCGTCATACATGTAGATATTGTCTGATGAGTTTCTGCCTCTGGCTCCATTCGGTGAAAGCAGAATGTCCACATTGCCTGGAGCGAAAACAAAGATATTTTCGGATACCTTCTGTACCCTTCCGCCAATTGCGTAAATCGCGCCACTGAGGAAATCAAAAATCTTGCGGGCCTTTTCACGCTCCAGCTTCTCGAGATTAATAATCAGCGGTTTGCTTTCAAGCAGCGAATCCACCATTCCCGGACAGTCATCAAAATCCTTTGGTTCTGTGATCAGCATCTTCCACTGCTGTTTTTTTGCGGCCACAGTGGCAGACGCGCTCTGCATGCTGACTACCTTACCTGTCTCCACCCTTGGTGGCGGGGCAACAAAATCATTACTGCCGCCTTTCTGCGTGTAATTCGGAACCGGCTGCGGCTGCTGTTCGCCCCTGTTCACGGGCGAATCATAGTTTGTATCTTCCAATTCTTCCTGATCAGGCTCTTCGTCATCAATCCCAATCACTCTTTTCACTTTATCAAATATTCCATCCGCCATTGAACCTGTATCCTCCTCCCGGCTCCCCTGTTCAAGACAGAACTGCTGTTCATGTTCCCCGCTGACAGCAATCCGTGCCAATACCATGTTTCAGGGCCACTGATGACTGATCTTCGCCTGAAAGGTGAATACTCGACGATGACAGTCCCACTATGTGGCTTTTCCATTCTCTAATAATTTCTGGCCCCAAAAATGGCGGAGCCAACACGTATCAATGTAGAACCTTCTTCGACCGCGACCACTCTGTCATTTGACATCCCCATTGAAAGATAACGAAAATCAAGATGTGGATCGTTGATCAGAGACAGCCTGTTATAAAGCTCCCGCGTTTTCCGGAAATACGGACGGACTTCTTCGGGATCCTCCACATAAGGAGCAATCGTCATCAGCCCTCTGATTCTTATATGCGGGCACTCTTCCAGAATCCGGACAATCAGAGCTTCCGTTTCTTCCGGAGCGACTCCGTACTTGGCCTCATCTCCTGCTGTATTGACTTCAATAAGAATATCCATCACCAGGTCGTGCAGGGCTGCCCGCCGGTCGATCTCTCTGGCCAGCCTGAAAGATTCTACAGAATGAATCATGCACACTTTGTCTATAATATATTTTACCTTATTAGTCTGCAAATGTCCAATCATATGCCATCGAACTTTTTGTACTTTATCAAATTTGTCCAGAATTTCCTGCACTTTATTTTCTCCGATATCCGTAATACCGGCTTCAATGGCTTCATTGATCATTTCGGGCGGATGAGTCTTGGTCACAGCGCAGAGCAGAATCTCCGACGGATCTCTCCCGGTTCTTTCTGCTGCCGCTGCTTTTTCGGCTTCAATCATCCGGATATTTTCAGCGATTTTCCCCATTATTCCATACCTCTGTTCCTCAGAAACGGTTTTTTTATACACTGAGCCCGTTTCTTATTTGATTTTTTTGATCTCATCATAAACATTGATCGTGCTGTAGGTTTCATCATCCTCTGTAAAAGATCCGGCTTCGACAAGCGCGTAGGCCCCGTCTTCCGCGATAATCTTGATCGGGGTAAACTCCGCTTCCCCTGTCACATCGACCAGGTACACGCCCTTTCTGCCATCTTTTGTGGTAATAAAGGATTTCCTGACAAGCAGTCCTCTTTCATTGGAAGTTACGACCAGGCACTTTTCTTTCCGGAGTGTCGCGATATTCCGGTAATAGGAATCAAACTTCACAATCACCAGATATTTGCTGTCCTGACGGAAAACCCCCTGAATGATACCCGGCATATCTCCATCATACAGTTTCAGGACAACTTTATTGCCCTTTTTAAAATTGTCCCTGTCCCGGCGGCTGATCCATGTCACTGCGTACCATTCGCGGTTGTCCACAATTTTATAGACCGGTTCCCCCTTCGTCACAATTCCGTCAAAAAGCTCCGTGACATCTCCGACGACCCTGGAAACTTCTTCTTCGTCCAGGTATTTCATCGTATACGGTGAAAGGGATGCTTCGTAACCATCTACTTTATAACTGATCACTCCGGAGGATTCTGTCCGGTAATTTCCTGTAATTCCCGAACGACTGACGTTTTTCAGCAGATGCTGGGAACCTTCCTGACTATTGGCCCCCGCGTTTTTCAGACTCATCACCGCGAGATCCAGCTGCAGTTTTTCCGCGCTGTTTTCTGATTTCTGTTTCTTTGTTTTTAATTTATTGATCAGATTCTGCTTCTCATCGTCATCAATGTCCCCCAGGAGGGAACCTCCCGCGATAAAAGCACTGACCCTCGCGTTAAACAGGCTGTAATCCGTACTGTCTGTCGTTTCTGCTTTTTCAAGTTCTACAGGCTTGACACCTTTCCTGACCATGCTCCCTTCGCGGAAAGAATAACCGGCATACCCGTTTTTATCCGACAGATAAACGGTTTCGTACTTTATGAAATAAAAGGTCTGTTTCCGGGAACTGTTCAGATCTCCATATTCCACAGTCATGACTTCCGCCATCTGATTCATCATCCATGGAAAAAAGTACACAATCCCAATCAGGATCGCCAGGATCAGAAAGTAAATAATCACCATAAACCGGATCGGATGCTTCAGTCTGATTTTCTTTTTTCCTTTTGTT
>CAMNJG010000049.1 GCA_946541285.1 uncultured Clostridia bacterium | reverse complement strand
AAGAACTGGAACACTTCTGTGATGATTTATCGGCAGAAAAAGAAGCGGCGCAGAGTCTCTGTGAACAGAAAAAACAGCAGAGGGACAGATGCCGTGATGAGGTGGTCCGGGCGCAGAATCTGGTGAAATCCTTTGAACAGCTGAGAGAAGCGGAGCGGATCCTTTCACAGTGCAGAGAGAAAGAACCGCGGATCAGAGAAGCCGCTGAAAAGATTGTCCGAATCCGGGCGGCTTATGAAGTCTTTCATCTGCACCAGCGATATTCGGATGCCTGTCAGAAGGTAGTGGAGACAGAGGAGCATCTGAAGGAGCGGCAGCAGGCGCTGCCATCACTGAAAATGGACAGCCTGCGGAAAGCGGAGGAAGAAAAGACCGCGAGAGACCTCCTGGACAGGAAACTGCAGCATTACGCGACAGTCAGTGAACGTGTACAGAAGGCGCAGGACGTGTTCCGGCGGATCAGGGCGGCAGCCGGGGAAGTCCGCGAGGGACAGAAGGAACTGGAAGCTGCCGGGAAGCAGCTGGCACAGGCAGAGAAGACATTTGAGGAACTCCAGGCGCGGGAACTCCTCTGGCGCCGGCAGGCGGAAGAACTGGCAGACGCATCCGCGCTGTACGACAGCTGGCAGAAAAAGACGGAAGAAGCGGAGCAGATCGCCTTGGATGTGGAGCAGATCAGAGACGCGGAAAAAGAAACAGAAAAGCAGCGTCAGAGGGTAGTCCGCGCGCAGGGGCAGTATACGTCCGCCAGGGAGCGTTTCCAGGAAAAAAACGCGGAATATGTCATCAGACAGACGGCTTTCCTGGATATGCAGGCCGGTCTGCTGGCCGCCAGACTGCAGGAGGGGAAACCCTGCCCGGTCTGCGGTTCCCTGGAACATCCGCATCCGTGCACTCTGTCCGTGGAACATGAAAATCTGACCAGGGAGATGCTGGATGCCCTGGCCGGAGAAGTATCCGCGTGGGATCAGAAGCAGCATGAGTGCGCGGCGCAGGCCGCTGCTGCCGCGGAACTGCTGAAAGAAAAGGAATCGGCTATGGGTTCGATGCTGAAACGGCTCCGGCTCCGGATGGCCGGCAGTGTCCCGGACATGGGGGCGCAGGAGTTATCGGATACTGCTGAGGCGGAACGTATCCTGAAACAATGGAAGACCGTACTGGCGACGGAAGGCGCGGAAAGGAAAAAACGTCTCGAAACGCTGGGACATTTGCAGCAGTCCCTGAAAGAAGCGGCGGAACAGAAACCGGATCTGCTTCTGCAGGTCGATCATGCCCGTCAGAGAGCCATGGAAGCGCAAAAAGCGCTGACTGCCGGTGAAACCCTGCTGAAAAGCCTGGAGGCGCAAAAAGAGTTTCCGACAGAGCAGGCTGCCGTGGAAGCACTGCAGTCGGTCAGCGCGGAAAAAGAAGAACAGGAACGGATCTGCCGAACTGCGCTTCAGCAGAGTCAGGATGCCAGGGCTGCCGTGGACAGGACAGAAACGCTGATCCGTCAGTTTGAGGAATCACTGCCCTCTCTTCTTCAGGAACGGTCACAGCGGGAACGGGAGTATCAGGAACGGATGAAAGAAGGCTTTGCTGACGGGGCAGAATGGAAGGAATGGATTCAACAGTACGATCTGTCCGAAACGGAGAACCTGCAGAGACAGGTGGAAGAATTCCAGAGACTGCGGTCTTCGGCGGAGGGCGCCCGTGAAACGGCCGGCAACGCGGTCGGTGATGAACCGGAGCCTGTCATGGACATCCTGGAGAAAAAACAGGAAGACGCGGAGGCGCAGCTGGCGGAAGCGCAGGTGAAACTGGAGGCCCTGAAGGACATCTGGAAAACGAACCGTGAGATCTGTGACCTGCTGGTACCGGAGATGAAAGCGCGCAGCCGTTCCGCGCGGGAATACGCGCGGATTGACAGTCTGTATCAGAGACTGGCGGGCAAAAGAACCGGAGCGCGTATGGATATCGAGACATTTGTGCAGCGATATTATCTGCAGCAGATTCTGCGGGCGGCAAACCAGCGGTTCCTGGAAATGTCGGCTGGTCAGTTTGAACTGCGGATGACAGGAGAGGACCGGGCCGGTGAGGGACGCAACCGGGGACTGGAACTGCAGGTCTTCTCCCACGCGACCGGGAAAGTCAGGGAAATCCGGACTCTTTCCGGAGGAGAGTCCTTTATGGCAGCACTGTCCCTGGCCATGGGGATGGCGGACCAGATTCAGGAGAATTCGGCCTCGGTCCATCTGGATATCCTTTTTGTGGATGAAGGATTCGGCTCACTGGATGAACATTCCAGGAATCAGGCGGTACGGGTACTGCAGCGGATGGCCGGTGGGACAAAGCTGATCGGGATCATCTCCCATGTGACAGAGCTGAAGCAGGAGATCGAAGACCAGCTGATTGTCTCCAAAGACGAGGAGGGCAGCCATGTCCGCTGGCAGATCAGCTGAAAGATTTATATACAAAGGCGCATAAAATCATACAGTCTGCAGTGGTTGTTCATTGTATTCCATGAAAATCAGTAGTACAATAATCATGGGTGATCAGTATATTGATCATACTGTCTGGTTATTGTCAACTGAAATGATTTCCGTCCGAATGATGATCCTGTTTCATCAGGCGGGCGGGTATGTTTTTTCAGGATTCTGACAGTGACCGGGCATTAAATTCTCAGGAAACACTGCTCACCTGACAATAGAATGAGATCAGCGTTTCCCTCATTGTTCGTTTATGCGATGACAAAGGAGTTTCATTATGGATTTTTTTAACAGAGACATGTATGAACAGGGATTGAAATTTCAAAAATCGATGATGGATCAGTATCTTCAGGCAGTAAAGAATACGACGGATTTCTTCCAGAGGAAACCGGAAGGTGAAGAAGAGGTGAGTTCGGCATATGGCATATTCACGAAAGCCACAGAAGATATGATGAAAAATGCGGGCGAAGTCAATGAGTTTCTCTGGAAATCCTATCAGGAAAGCTGGGACCAGTGGAAAAAACTGTTTGAGAGTGGCAATGGGTTTACGCTTCCTGAGGGATTTCAGGGGATGCCTTTTGAAAGCTTTTCTTCAACGATGGAACATTTCCTGGGATCGATGTCTGTTTACACGAAACTGTTCCAGCTCTGGCAGGATATGATCAGATCCTGGCCGGACCTGATGAACGATCCGGCGGCTGCGGCTGCGAAGTACGCGGACCAGTCCGGCGCGCTGATTCGTGAGCTTGCCGAAAATATACTGAAGCCTGTCATGACGGAAGATGTTTTTTCGCTCTGGGAGTCTTTTTCGGATCTGAATAATACGGTTGGTGGTTTCTTCCAGGATTTTGCTGCTCCGTGGATCAGTCGTCAGGACGATTTCCTGAGCTGCATCCAGAGCGCGGCGTCCGGTGATGGGGACAGTTATTCCAGGTATATGGATCTCCTTTCTGAAGCATATCAGGAATCTTATGGAAAACTGCTCAATATGCATGGCGTTGGGATGGCCAAGGATCAGGCAGCGATGAATTTCCATCTGCTGGATTCCTATGTCCGGATGATGATGAGCTATTTCCAGATGACTGTCAATGTACAGAAGCAGCTGCAGGAAGCGAACCAGAATCTCTGGAAGGATTTGCAGGAAAAAATGACGGACTCGGATAAGCCGCTGACCTTCAAGGACTACTATGATATGTGGATCCGGGCCAATTCCAGCGCGATCAATCAGTTCTATTTTACGGATGAGTTCGCGACCTTCCTGGGAGGCTACGCGGACAACGCGTATGATTTTAAAAAGAACTGGGATGAATTCCTGGAAAAATTACTTTCGGCCTTCCCGGTTCCGACAGACTCTGAGATGAAGAGTGTCTATAAGACGGTCTATGACCTGCGTAAAGAGGTCCGGTCACTGAAAAAAGAGATCGAGGCGCTTCGTGAAGAACTGGACGCGCTGAAATAGAGGAAAGGGGCGAGATTAGATCATGCAGATGTTTGATTATCAGGGTTCTGCGGAATACGCAGTAAAATATATGAATGGTGTCGTGAAGGGAATCGAAAATCTGATCAATGTCCGCGCCGATCAGATTAAATCCGGTGAACTGGAAAAGACGCCGGTTCTGACCATCGGAAAGATGACTCTGTACCGCTATACGCCTCTTGTTGAGGAATCAGCTCTTCAGGAGACGCCGATGCTGATTACTTATGCGATGGTCAATAAACAGTATATGATGGACCTTCAGCCGGACCGTTCGGTGATCAAGGCGTTCCTTGAAAAGGGAATTGATACCTATATTATCGACTGGGGCTACCCGGCCAAAGAAGATATGTATATCACGCTGGAGGATGTGATTGAATGGTATATGGACGACTGCGTTGAATATATCCGGAAAGCCTCCGGCAAAGAACAGATCACACTGCTCGGGGTCTGCCAGGGAGGTACGTTCAGCGCGATTTATACAGCGATCCATCAGGATAAAATCAAAAACTTTGTCTCCATGGTCACACCGATTGATTTCAGCATTGAGGACGGACTCCTGTTTAAATGGAGCCGGTATTATTCCATCGACAAGATGGTAGACGCCTATGGGAACGTTCCGGCGGATCTGATGAACACGACTTTTGTCCTGCTGAAACCGTTCGAACTGCTGATTGACAAGTATGTGGGATTCGGTGCCGGAATGTCCGATCCGGAGTACCTGCAGAATTTCCTGCGTACGGAAAACTGGATTTTTGACAGCCCTGACCAGACAGGAGAGCTGCTGCGTGAGTTTGTCAACGATCTGTATGTCGATAACAAACTGATGAAAGGAGAACTGGTGATCGGCGGAAAAGAAGTAAAGCTGGAAAATATCACCTGCCCGCTTCTGGTCATCTGCGCGAAATATGACCACCTGGTGCCTCCTTCTTCCACAAAGCCGCTGCTTGAGGCGGTCAGCAGTACGGATAAGGATTTCCATATGTTTGATGTCGGACATGTCGGGATCTATATCAGCCCGAACAGCAAAAACGAGATCGCTCCGATTATCGGGGACTGGATTGTCGAAAGGAGTTAACCATGGCAGCGGATTTTGTAACGTATGATGAGATCCAGGTTGGCGATAAGGCTTCTTTTTCAAAAACCATCAGTGAAAGCGATGTCTATCTGTTTGCGGGAATCACTGGCGACTTTAACGAGCTGCATGTCAATCAGCCGGCAGCGGAAAAATCGCTCTTTAAATCCCGTGTGGTTCACGGTTGTCTGGCAGATAGCCTGGTCAGTACCGTACTGGGTATGAAATACCCGGGAAAAGGGACGATTTTCCTTGAAAAAAGTGTGTCCTATCTCAAGCCTGTTTATCCTGGCGATACGGTGACAGTAGAGCTGACTGTCGCGGAGAAAAGAGAACGGGGACGGGTCCT
Source organism: uncultured Clostridia bacterium (assembly GCA_946541285.1). Lineage (GTDB taxonomy): Bacteria > Bacillota > Clostridia > Peptostreptococcales > Anaerovoracaceae > RUG708. The sequence continues at coordinate 3,631 of CAMNJG010000049.1, read as the reverse complement.
CTTCGATGTCTCCTATTATAATCAGGATGGCACAGAGGTCATCAAAGGTACTGCCCTGGTACTGGCGCCGAGAAAGCCGGAGGAATAATACGGATTCCACAGCCGGGTGGAATATCCTGGATATTGCCAGGTTTTTAACGAAACAATCGGGAAGAGAGACAGGGTAAAAAGAAAAACCATCCGCGAACTGCTGTTCGTCCGGATGGTTTTTCTGCATATAAGACCTGTTGCGGGAAGCGTTACATCTGGTCGATTTTCCTTTCCGGGAAGACAAAGATGAACAGCAGTGAGCTGATCAGCAGCAGGAAAGGATAGAACAGATACGGGATGACCTGGAACGCGGAAACCGTGTACCCGAGTTCCGCTGCCGCGGACAGAGCGACCAGCATCTGCGCGCCGTAAGGGATGATGCCCTGGAATACGCAGGAGAAGGTGTCCAGGATGGAAGCGGTTTTCCGCGGAGAGATGCCATAACCTTCGGACATTTCCTTCGCGATCGGGTTGGCCATGACGATGGCGACCGTATTGTTCGCAGTGGCGATATCCATCGCGCCGACCAGCAGTCCCATGCCAAGCTGCCCGCCTTTTTTGCCCTTGAAGACGGAACGGATTCCGTTCAGCAGGGCGTCAAAGCCGCCGTAAGCACGGATCAGGGCGCAGATCGCGGAAACCAGGATGGCGACCATCGCGGTTTCAAACATACCTGCAGCGCCGGATCCCATATTGTTCAGCAGATCCGTCGCCGGTGTCGCGCCGGTCGCCAGCATGATGACGGAACCGGAGATGATGCCGATGAGCAGAACCGCGAACACATTGATGCCCACGATTCCACCGATCAGGACCAGCAGATACGGAATGATCTGGATCAGACTGTATTCGTGGATATTGGCCTGTCCCGGATCCTGGCTGATGGACAGTGCGAGGATGATGATCAGGGAGACGATTGCGGCCGGCAGCGCGATCGCGAAATTGGCCTTGAACTTGTCCTGCATCTGGCAGCCCTGGCCGTTACATGCCGCGATGGTGGTATCCGAAATAAAGGACAGGTTGTCCCCGAACATGGCGCCGCCCATAACCGTGGCGATACAGAGCGGGACGGAATAGCCGGACGCTTCTGCCACTGACAGCGCGATCGGTGTGATCAGCGTAATCGTGCCGACACTGGTTCCCATCGCGAGGGAGACGAAGCAGCTGATCAGGAACAGGACACCTACTGTAAACTTGGCAGGCAGGATTGAGAGAAGGAACCAGGCGACGCTGTCCGCGCTGCTCCGGCCGACGGTACCGACAAAAATGCCTGCTGCCAGGAAGATCAGGATCATAATTACGATATTTTTGTCACCGATGCCCTGGCCCATCAGGACCAGTTTTTCGTCAAATGAGACGCTGCGGTTCTGGAGGCAGGCCACCAGCAGGGCCACCAGGAAGCAGACCACGATCGGGATGCTGTAGAATCCCATCGGGATTTTCAAAACATACTCGAACAGAATGCCCATTCCCAGATAGAGCACCAGGAAGATGCCGATCGGGAGCAGGGCTTTGACATTACCTTTTTTTTCATTCATACAAAACTCTCCTGAACTGATATTCTGGTTTGGAAAACGGAATTTCTCTGTGTTTTCCGGGTTGATTTACCGCGATATTTTATCATGACCGGAGCGGGTTGACAAGCATCGGGGGAGCGAAGCTGCGTACTGAGACCATGGAGAGTGGTTCTTCCGTATCTATTCGTAATGAACAGTGAGTAGTACATTCTGTCCTGTCATCCTGAACGGAGCGTAGCGGAGTGAAGGATCTTTACAAGATTCTTCGTCGCCTGAACAACTAATCCGACGAACGAAGTGAGTCGCTGGTAGGTGTCATGCAACCGATTCCCCGAAGCGGAGCGAGGTTAGAATTGTCTGCAGGTTGGAATCGTCTGCTTCGCTCCTCAGAATGACAGAATGTACGAATGTTTGCTGAAGAACCTGGAAAGTGGCCGTCAGAAAATATTTTTTCGCGTGATTCGAAAATAATTTCCAAAAAAAAGAATGAACAGTGAATTTTTATGATAAGATGATAAGGCGTTTTTGCGCCAATTGTTTTATAACCAGGGAACACTGGTCAGCCGGAGAACCTATCCATATCCATTCTCTGTACGGCATCAGTTTTTCCTAAGGAACTGTCTGAAAATAACCTGCGCAGGTTCTTCAGGTTATAAAAGTACAGTTCCTGAAGTTCAGGAGGAAAGGAAAGAATGTCTGAAAAAAGAAGTACGTTCAGCGGATCCATCGGATTCGTACTGGCCGCGGCCGGAAGCGCCGTCGGGCTGGGAAATATCTGGCGGTTCCCGTATCTGGCCGCGAAACACGGTGGGTTGTTTCTTGTCGTATATATTATTCTGGCGATTACCTTCGGTTTCGCGCTGCTGACAGCCGAGATTGCCATTGGCCGGAAAACGCGTCAGAGTCCGCTTACGGCATACGGCGCGTTAAAAAAGAGCTGGCGGGGACTGGGATTTATTTCCTGTCTGATCCCGTTCCTGATTATTACGTATTACGGCATCATCGGCGGATGGGTGTTAAAGTATATGGTCGCGTTTATCATCGGCCAGGGAGCAGAAGCTGCGGGAGATTCCTATTTTACCGGCTTCATTACTTCCTACGCGCAGCCGATTGTATTTACCGCGATCTTCCTGGGACTGACCGCGTTTTTTGTCAGCCGTGGCGTCAATCAGGGGATTGAAAAAATTTCCACGATTCTGATGCCGATCCTGATTGTGCTGGTGGTTGGAATTTCCATTTTCGCGATAACGATGAGTCATACGACAGATGACGGCACGGTCCGCACGGGACTGGATGGACTGAAAATCTATGTCCGTCCGAATTTTACGGGAGTAACTCTGAACCAGTTCCTGATCGTGCTCATGGACGCGACCGGTCAGTTGTTCTACAGTCTGAGTGTCGCGATGGGCATCATGATTGCCTATGGTTCCTATCTCAAAAAAGAAGACAATATGGTCAAATCCATCAACCAGATTGAGATCTTCGACACCGGCGTGGCGATCCTGGCCGGACTGATGATCATTCCGACGGTTTTCATCTTCATGGGACAGGAAGGTCTGGACAATGCCGGTCCTGGACTGATGTTCGTTGCGATGCCAAAAGTATTCCAGCAGATGGGCGGCATCGGAAATGTGATCGGCGCGCTGTTCTTCATCATGGTGGCATTTGCCGCGCTGACGAGTTGTATTTCCATCCTGGAGGCCGTGGTATCCAGTATCATTGACCTGACGAAGACATCACGGGCGAAAGCGACCTGGCTGTCCTTCCCTGTCATTATGATCATGTCTGTGATCATCTGCCTCGGCTACAATGTCTTTTACTTTGAGGTGGGACTGCCGAACGGAGCGACTGCGCAGATCCTGGATATCGTCGATTATCTGAGCAATAATATCCTGATGCCGGTGATCGCGATCCTGACCTGTATCCTGATCGGATGGGTTCTGAAACCGCAGGTGATTATCGACGAAGTGACAAGGAACGGCGAACATTTCCGCAGGGAAAAGCTGTTTGTCTTCATGATTAAATTCGCGGCGCCGATCCTGCTGGTGATCCTGCTGATGAAGGGTCTGGGAATCCTGAATCTGTAA
>CAMNJG010000048.1 GCA_946541285.1 uncultured Clostridia bacterium | reverse complement strand
ATTTTCGTACCGGTCTGCTGCCAGTGTACGGAAACTGGTGGAGGCGGAGCGGAACCGGAAGGCGGCTGATCCGTCAGAATACACATAAAACATTCGAATTGAGGAGGCTGATTGAGAATGGAAGAAAAATATACAGAAAAAGCACGCGAAGCGATCCTTGATTCCCAGAATACAGCGATCGAACAAGGAAATCAGGAATTAACAGGGGAGCATCTGCATCTGGCGCTGATCCGTCAGGAACAGGGACTGATCCCGCGGCTCCTGGATTATATGGAAGTGCCGGGAGTACAGATTACCAATGACGTACAGGCGGAGATCGACAAACTTCCGAAGGTATCCGGCAGCAACAGCCAGGTCTATCCGTCCCAGCGTTTCCAGAAGCTCCTGATGGAAGCAGGAAAGATTTCAAAACAGTTCAATGATGAGTATGTCAGTGTGGAGCATCTCTACCTGGCGCTGCTCGATGAGAGGGGGACACCGTCCGCGGCATTGTTCCGGAAGTACGGAATTACCAGGGATAAGGTCCTGCAGGCGCTGACAAAAGTCCGGGGCAATCAGAGAGTCACCAGTGAAAACCCGGAAGATACCTATGACGCCCTGACGAAATACGGGCGGGATCTGGTTGAGGATGCCCGCGCGGGGAAACTGGATCCAGTCATCGGCAGAGACGCGGAGATCCGCCACACGATGCAGATCCTTTCCAGGAGAACCAAGAATAATCCGGTCCTGATCGGGGAACCGGGTGTCGGTAAAACCGCCGTCATCGAAGGACTGGCGCAGAGAATCCTGAACGATGATGTGCCGGAAGGCCTGAAAGGCAAGACCATCTTCGAACTGGACATGGGCGCGCTGATCGCTGGCGCGAAATACAGAGGTGAGTTTGAGGAACGACTGAAGGCAGTCCTCAATGAGGTGGAGAAATCCGATGGCCGGATTATCCTGTTCATTGATGAGCTCCATACCATTGTCGGCGCCGGGAAAACAGAAGGTTCGATGGATGCCGGCAATATGCTGAAACCGAAGCTGGCCAGGGGCGAACTGCATTGCATCGGCGCGACAACACTGGATGAGTACCGGAAGTATATTGAAAAGGACAAGGCGCTGGAGCGTCGTTTCCAGAAAGTCATGATCGATCAGCCGACTGTGGAAGACACTGTCTCGATTCTCCGGGGTCTGAAACAGAAATTTGAAATCCATCATGGTGTGCGGATTACCGATAATGCCCTGATCGCCTGCGCGTCCCTCTCCGACCGCTATATTTCGGACCGATTCCTCCCGGATAAAGCCATCGACCTGATGGACGAAGCCGCTTCCATGGTCAGGATCAATATCGATTCCATGCCGGCAGAAGTCGAGGAAGTGGACCGGAAGATCAAACAGCTGGAAATCGAGAAACAGGCCATCAGCAAAGAAGACGATGACGCTTCCAGGGCGCGTCTGGCGGATCTGGAAGAAGAACTCTCCAATCTCAAGGAAAAGAACGCGACGATGCGGGCGCAGTGGGAGCAGGAAAAGAAGGAAATCAGCGATTCTAAGACAGTCAAACAGCAGATTGAGGATCTGAATCTGGAAATTGACGCGGCGATGCGCCAGTCCGATTACGAAAAGGTCGCGCAGCTGAAATACGGTCGTCTTCCTGAGCTCCAGAAAAAACTGACAGAGACGAAAGAAAAATTCAGCGGTGATGAGCGCATGCTGAGAGAGCAGGTGGACGAACCGGAAATCGCGGAAGTGGTTTCCAAATGGACCGGAATCCCTGTCTCAAAGCTGGTTGAGGCTGAGAGAGAAAAACTTCTGAGGCTGTCTGACGAACTCCACAGAAGAGTCATCGGCCAGGACGAGGCTGTTGAGTCTGTAGCGGAAGCGGTGATGAGAGCCCGTGCCGGCCTCAAGGATCCGAACCGTCCGATCGGTTCCTTCATTTTCATGGGTCCGACCGGTGTCGGTAAGACCGAGCTTGCCAAGGCTCTGTCGGAAGCACTGTTTGACAGTGAAAAGAACATGGTCCGGATCGACATGTCGGAGTATATGGAAAAGTATTCCGTTTCCAGACTGATCGGAGCACCTCCGGGATATGTCGGTTATGATGAGGGCGGACAGCTGACGGAAGCGGTACGCCGCCATCCGTATTCGGTCATCCTCTTTGACGAAATCGAAAAGGCGCATCCGGATGTGTTCAATATCCTGCTGCAGCTTCTGGATGATGGACGACTGACGGACAATCAGGGACATACTGTCGATTTCAAGAATACGATTGTCATTATGACTTCCAACCTCGGCAGTGCCTACCTGACAGCCAATATCCATCAGGACGGCACGATTGATGACGATGTAAAGGAAAAAGTGGAAGAAGAGCTGAAGAAAAATTTCCGTCCGGAATTCATCAACCGGATTGATGATATTGTCGTCTTCTCGCCGCTGACCGAGTCCCAGATCGGCCAGATCATTGACCTGGCGCTGAAATCCCTGGAGAAACAGCTGAAGGACAGAAAGATGACACTGTCGCTGACCGACCAGGCGAAAGCCTTCATCGCCCGGGAAGCGTATGATCCGCACTACGGCGCGAGACCGGTCAAGAGATACCTCCAGAAATATGTGGAAACCCATATCGCGGAGATGATCATCCGCGGGGATATTAAAAATGGAGACTCGATCCTGATTGACGCAGGTGATGATGAACTGACATACTCTGTATCGGTTTCATAAAAACAGAAAGAATCTGGATATCCTGAACCGGAAGCCCGGCCTGGAAGAGGCATGATCTCCCTTCCAGGCCGGGCTGTTTTTTCCATATCAGTTTTTTCAATCTGACAGTACAGTTCCTCAGATTTTTCTGCGAACATTTGTATCATGAAAAGCAAACGGTTGAAATTCCAACCTGAAATCTGCTATTACAAGCCAATGCGGAAGAATCCACAATTAGATTATCTTTTTCCAGTTGCTTTTATCATACAAAATCCTGCGCACCTCCATCACATTGTCTATAACAACGTAGAATATGATGAAGTTCTTTACATGAATTCGATAGTAAGGGTATCTTCGTTCCCGAGTACTTTGATAAGGCTCAAAAGATTCGGCATTCGCCAGACGCTCATATATTGCAGCTTCTGCCGCATCGATCAGGTTCTCTGCCGCGATGGGGTTTTTCAGGCGATAAGTGATATAATCCGCAATCTCCATTAAATCTTCCTCAAACAGAGGGAGAATTCTAAGATCATAGTGCTTTTCGCTCATGGATGTGTCTCCTTAAACGCCCGAACACCTCATCTGCCGTATAGCGCTCATCACTGATTTCCGCGGCGTAATCTGCCTCGTCCAGCTTGATTTCAATGTCGTCTGTCAGTTCAGCGTATTGCTTCAGGCTCATGACAACCATAGAGCCGTAACCGTTTTTTGTCAGGAATACCGGTTCACCGTCTTTTAATACGGCTTTTTCAATTTCAGGATACTTATTTCTAAGATCAGATACAGGGCGAATATTCAGCATAATGCCACCTCCTTGTATCATAATATTATCATAATATTATCATAAGGTCAAATCATCTGTAATCCGAACGTTTTTACAGGAACGGTTCTGGCACAGAAGGTCACCTTAAACGTATCCGGCTACGTTGGAATTCGTTTTCTGCAGGCTGTGAACAGTTACTTTTTTTAAAGGGATTATTGGAAATATACACGAATGTTTTTTGAAAAAACAAGAATAATTACTAAATAAATAATAATATCAGAAATAAATATGGAATAAAATCTTCCTGGATAGAATCATTGAATTCGTAAAGGACAGATTATTTACAAAAGATGCTATGTGCAATATAATTGTATACAATGTTGTCAATCTACATATTGTATTCATTCTTATATCTTTTTGCGTGGAAACGTTGTGTCAGAAGAACCTGTATAACAGTTTGCGGAATCCTGAAAAGGAGCCTGTTTTACTGGTTTTTCCGGAACAGAACTCCGGTATCCGGATTATTTGCGTTTCCCCTTTTTTATGGAAGGACAGGAGCAGACAAATGGGTAAGACACTTGCATACAAATTACTGGAAAATCATCTGGTGTCCGGAGAGATGACACCGGGAGAAGAAATTACGATAAAAATCGACCAGACCCTGACGCAGGATTCCACGGGAACGATGGTATATCTCCAGCTGGAAGCGATGGATATCGATAAGGTCCAGACCGAGCTTTCTGTGGCCTATGTGGACCACAACACTCTGCAGACAGGTTTCGAGAATGCCGATGACCATGAGTTTATCAAAAGTGTCGCCAGACGCCATGGCGTTCTTTTTTCAAAACCGGGCAATGGGATCTGCCACCAGCTGCATCTGGAAAACTTCGGAATTCCGGGGAAAACCCTGCTGGGGTCTGACAGTCATACACCGACTGGCGGCGGAATCGGCATGATCGCGATCGGAGCAGGCGGGCTGGATGTGGCGATGGCCATGGCACGTGGCACCTACAGTCTGACCATGCCGGAAGTGTATAATGTAAAACTGACCGGAAAACTGAGACCGTGGGTTTCCGCCAAAGATGTCATCCTGTATGTACTGCAGCAGCTTTCCGTAAAAGGCGGCGTCGGCCGGATCATGGAGTATACCGGTGACGGTGTGGCGAATCTTTCCGTTCCGGACCGTGCCACCATTACCAATATGGGAGCGGAACTCGGCGCGACCACGTCCGTTTTCCCGAGTGATGAGAATACGAAAGCCTTTATGGAAGCCATGGGAAGAGGCGCGGATTTTGTCCCTCTCGCCGCAGACGCGGACGCGGTTTATGACGGTGTGCTGGAAGTGGATCTGTCCACTCTGGAACCGCTGGCCGCGAAGCCGCACAGTCCGGACAATGTGGATTCTGTCGCGAATATCGGCGCGATCAAAGTCGACCAGGTTGCCATCGGAAGCTGCACAAACTCTTCCTACGCGGATCTGATGAAGGTTGCGGAAATCCTGAAAGGACGGAAAGTGGCACCGGATGTCAGTCTGGTCATTTCACCGGGTTCCAGCCGGATCCTGACAAAGCTGGCTACCAACGGAGCGCTGGCGGATCTGATCCAGGCAGGCGCGCGCGTGATCGAAAACGCGTGCGGACCATGTATTGGCATGGGACAGTCCCCGAGATCCGGCGGAGTTTCTCTCAGGACCTTTAACCGGAATTTCAAAGGCAGAAGCGGAACAAAGGATGCGGATATCTATCTGGTCAGCCCGGAAACGGCTGCCTACTCCGCGATCCAGGGAGTACTGGCTACCGGCATGGGAAAAGAGGATCTGCAGCCGGTTCCAGCCGCGGAACTGACACCGAATGACAACTTCATCGTTTATCCGGAAGGGACCAATACGGAAAATACACCGGTGCAGATGGGACCGAACATTAAACCGTTCCCTCTGAATGTAGCGCTGGGAGAGGAACTGAAAGGCCGGGTGGCGATCCACGCGGGCGACAATATTACAACGGATGACATCATGCCGTCGGATTCCCGTCTTCTGCCGTATCGTTCCAATGTCCCACACCTTTCGGATTACAGTTTCGAGACGATTGATACGGGCTTCCCGGCCAGATGCCGCGAATACCAGAGCAACGTCATCGTAGGAGGCGAAAATTACGGACAGGGTTCCAGCAGGGAGCATGCGGCACTGGTGCCTCTGTATCTGGGAGTCCGGTTTGTCATGGCGAAATCTTTCGCGAGAATTCACCGCAGCAATTTGATCAACAGCGGTATCGTACCGATGGTCTTTGTCGATCCGTCTGATTATGACACGATTGAGCTGGGGGATACCATGGTGATCGAAAATGCCCTGGAACAGATTCAGGGACAGGAAGAAATTGTCGTTAAAAATATTACAAAAAATAAAGAATATGTGATGAAGCCAGAGCTGTCTGACCTGGAAAAAGAGATGATCCGTTACGGAGGCAAGATCAACACGCTGAAAGCGAAACAGTAAGGATTTCTTTCAGGAACTGTCCTGGTACGCGGATCGCGGGATGCGCTCCGCTGTAGAACATGACAGGGGATGCATGTATGTATTACAGAGATGTAAAGGAAGACATGACCGCAGGACTGCCGCTGGCAATCAATATCTTCATACGGCTGCGGGAGGAGATTCTGCGGGGCAGGATGAAAAATGAGGAAAAACTGACGGAGCAGAGGGTCTGTAATGAGTATAACGTCAGCAGAACGCCGGTAAGGGAAGCGTTCCGGCTCCTGGAGCAGGAGGATCTGATCCGGATGATCCCCAACAGAGGCGCTTTTGTCACGGGGATGACACATCAGGATATCGCGGATATGTATGATATGCGCAAAGAGTATGAAATTCTGGCTTTTAAATGGGCTGTAGAGCGGATGACGCAGGAGGAACTCGATGAGATCAGGAATGCGTATGAACTGATGGAATTTTATACCATGAAGGGCGAAATGGTTAAGGCACAGAGCCAGAATGTCCATTTTCATGAGCTGATTTATGAGGCCTCCCATAATCGTCAGTTGACCCGGATTCTGACCAGCTTCCAGTATTATACCAAGCTGTTTAAGGAAGAAGGCGAAGTCGGACACGCGGAAGAGGAAGATATGGAGCAGGTTCTCAGGGAGCACCGGGAGATCCTGCAGTCCCTGGAGGATCGTGACGCTGTCAGGGGAGCCGAAGCCGTCAGGATACACCTGGAGGGTTCCAAAATCAGGGCCGGTTACGGAGGCTTCGAGTATTGATATGGAAAAAGAAATTCTGACGCAGGCAGAGGTACTGGAAGTCCTTGATCTGCTGGAAAAAACGTATCCGGACGCGTCCTGTGAACTGGTTCACAGGACCCCCTTCCAGTTGCTGGCGGCGGTCATGCTTTCCGCGCAGACGACCGACAAACGCGTCAACCAGGTGGCAGAACCCCTTTTTGCCAGATATCCGGATGCCGCTGCCATGTCGGAAGCAGATCCGGAGGAACTGAGAACGATCCTGCGCCCCATCGGTATGTATAAAACAAAAACAGAAAATCTGCTGAAGCTCAGCAGAATGTTGATGGAAGAATATGACGGCGTAGTCCCGGAGGATCAGAAGCTGCTGGAAAAGCTGCCGGGAATCGGCCGTAAGAGTGCCAATGTCGTGATGGCGGATGCCTTTGGCCATCAGCGGATCGCGGTAGATACGCATGTGTTCCGTCTTGCCAACCGGATCGGCCTGGTCAGTGAAAAGGATGTCCTGCGTACAGAAAAAGCGCTGATGAAGGTGCTGCCGGAGGACCGCTGGACCGCTTCCCACCATATGCTGATCTGGCATGGCCGGAGGCTCTGTATGGCCAGATCGCCGGAGTGCGGCCAGTGTCCGCTGACAGAGATCTGCCTCAAAAAGGGATTGAAAACAAAAGGAGAGGAAAAAAGCTCCTGACGAAGAAAAACGCGCCGGTTTTCCTGACACGAATGCCAGGAACCGGCGCGTTTTTTTCGGTTTTTGATCAGGTGGCAGAACTGCTTTTCGCTGTATCTGAAGAAGATGAACTGGAAGAGCTCTGGCTTTTGCTGTCTGAAGAAGACGAACCTGAGGAGCCCTGACTTTTGCTGTCTGAAGAAGACGAACCTGAGGAGCTTTGGCTTTTGCTGTCTGAAGAAGACGAACCGGAAGAGCTCTGGCTTTTGTTGTCTGAAGAAGACGAACCCGAAGAACTCTGGTTTTTCGTATCCGAAGACGTCTGACTCTGGGTGCCTGTTGTACTCTTTTGGGACTTGCCGCTCAGATCATAAAGTTCTTCGTTGGAAGGACGGTTTTTGTCCCAGACCTCGTTAACGTCAAACAGGTCGTCGAGCATACTGCTCCCGTTATACTTTGCCTGATACATCCGGTAGCCGTCGAGATTCCTCCGGCCCTGATGGAAGTAGGAGTCTCCGATCACTGTCGTCAGACGGCGTCCGTCTACGTTGCAGAAGTAACGGTAGCCTTCCGATGACAGATATTTGAACTTATCGGATGTGGCATATACTTCCGGGAGCGCGATATCCTCGCCATGGGCGAAAATGATGATATCGGTTTTTCCTACGATTGGTTCGACCCGTTCTTTCCATTTTTCAGTATCTCTCTGTAATCCTTCCAGAGGCGTCTGTCCTGCCCGGATATGTCCCCATGTATGGCTGGCAAAGCGCCATCCGTCCTTTTTCAGTGCCTTCGCGACCTTCCTGGCTTCTTTGCATTCTTTCTCCCAGTCAAAATCAGGATGCGCTTCCAGCCATTTTTTCTGATCCTCATCGAGACTGGTTTCGTCACGGTAGGTTGTATCGGTACGATAACCAAGAACACCATTGTACCCGGTCAGCGCAATCGTGCCTTTGGCTCCGTGGTACGAGAAGTCCGGATGCTCTCTGATGAAACGGTCCAGCAGCGGGACGGCATCGTACGCGCCGGTCTTCCGGGTGCCTTCTTTTGTATAGTACTCACAGACAGGTTTGTTCTTATTATTCAATATGAGTTTACTGGCAGTGCCCCTGTTATCATAAGAATGATAATAACTCAGGTCATCAAGGCTGAGTACAAAAGCTTTCTTGCTTTTCGGAAGACGGATCGTTCCGGGATTCATATCTTTGTCACACAGATCTTTGATATCAACCAGAACATAACCCCGGTCGTACATCTCCTCCAGGATGGCGTTAAATTCATTGACTGTCGTCATCCACTGACAGAAACCGGGTGTCCCCGCGTCCCAGCCGGACTTGCCGGTGAGGGAAAAGCCCCGGGTCGGATCGACAACCAGTGAATGGAAAAAAACATGAGTTACGGAGCCGGGAGAAATTTTTCTGGTGTCTGATTTTTTTTCAGAATACTCGTCCAGCTTCTTCTGTACGTCTTTATGATCCCCGTATTCTTTAAGGAGTGACATGGCCCGGTCATAATCATACTGTACAGCAGCCTGGTCCGCTTTGTCGATTGCCGCGTGGATGATGCGCTCCTGTTTCTGATGACGGGTAAAAGCGAATATACTGCCCGCGATCAGGCAGAACAGGAGGAAGAGAATGATAAAAAACCGCTTTTTCAGGACGATTTTTTTTCTCTTTTTTCTTTTT
>CAMNJG010000047.1 GCA_946541285.1 uncultured Clostridia bacterium | reverse complement strand
CATCGTTATAATACCATTCTGATGATGGAACATCTTTGAACGGCAGATCGTCCGCGAATGCAAATGATGGAATCATCGTGATGACCATCAGGATGGACATCACGATCCCGGTAAATCGTTTTTTGTTTTTCATCTTAAAACCTCCTCTCTGCAGGAATTGCAATCAGACAGAATCTACTCTGTGTTCCTGTTCCGACAGAAGATAAGGAACTGTAATTTACTAAATCATTCATTTCACTTGCCTCTTTTCCCGATTCTCGCCGGTGAAACAGGAACCACGGTGTCTGAATTCTATTTTTATTATATAATAATCCGGAGTTGGTTGCCACAGTCCGCGCGGGCCCATTTCAGAAGAATTTCCTCGTTGGTACAAATCAGCGATCGGCCAGAATCATATGAGAAAACGCTGCTTATCGCCGTATCACAGTTTTGGGGCTTTATCATTATGGCACTTCCTCTTTACGAAATCGATGAAGGACGAAAAAAATCAAAATGATCTGCCTATGAAAAAAAAGCAGGGCTTATCCAAACACTTTCTGTTCAGATAAGCCCTGTTTCTATTTCCGGTGGCATTCCATGTTCAACATGCTAACCACGAGTCATTACAGAATAATCGCAGATTATCAAATGTTATCAATTTGTTATCAAACCAGTTTTGTAAAAGCTGAAGTTGCTTGATTTAAAGCACTTTCCGCAGATTTTCGATTATTCAGCCGTCCCGCGGTTCCCAAATCTCCCCCTGTCTCTTTCCTGGAGATTTGACCGCTCTGGCAGAAAGCGTACCAGCGGATCCCGGTTCGCCTTCGGCTCCAGGGATTCGGGTACGCTATTCCAGCTCAATCGTCCCCGGCGGTTTACTCGTGCAGTCGTACAGGACGCGGTTGACGCCCCGGACTTCGTTGATGATACGGCTGGTGACCTGATTCAGCAGTTCCCACGGGAACTGGACAGCGTCGGCGGTCATGAAATCGCTGGTACTGACGGCACGCAGGACGACCGCGTAATCGTAAGTACGGAAATCACCCATCACGCCGACAGACCGCATGTTGGACAGTGCCGCAAAATACTGATCCGGCAGCCATTCCGGCCTGGATTCCGCGCGCCGCAGATAACGGTCCGCTTTGAGGGCAGCGCCAGAAGTCAGCGCGTCTTCCGCGGCCTCCCGCCACTTCTGTTTCCAGACCGCCACAGCCTTCGCGACCTCTTCCCGGAAGATCCAGTCTGCCTCCTGCACCATCCGGATCTTTTCCGGCGTAACGTCTCCGACGATCCGGATGCCCAGACCCGGTCCCGGGAACGGCTGGCGGCTGACGAGATATTCCGGGATGCCCAGTTCTCTGCCCACCTGACGGACTTCATCCTTAAACAGCATGCGCAGCGGCTCGATGATTTCCCGGAAATCCACATAATCCGGAAGGCCTCCCACATTATGATGCGATTTGATCGTCGCGGACTTCCCCAGTCCGGACTCGATGACATCCGGATAAATCGTTCCCTGTACCAGAAAATCCACAGCGCCGATTTTTTTCGCTTCTTCTTCGAAAACCCGGATAAACTCTTCCCCGATAATCTTGCGTTTTTCCTCCGGTTCCGTAACCCCTTTCAGCTTTTCATAAAAGCGGTCCTGCGCGTTCACGCGGATAAAGTTCAGGTCATACGATCCTTCCGGCCCGAATACCGCCTCCACTTCATCGCCCTCATTTTTCCGGAGCAGGCCATGATCAACAAAAACACAGGTCAGCTGTTTTCCAATCGCCCGGGACATTAAAACAGCGGCCACGGAGGAATCCACTCCGCCGGAAAGCGCGCAGAGTGCCCGTCCTTCCCCTACCGTTTCACGGATTTTTTCAATCGAAGCATCCACAAAAGATGCCATCTGCCAGTCCCCGGAGCATCCGCATACGCCAAATACGAAGTTCGATAAAATCTGCTGTCCCTCCACAGAATGGGTCACTTCCGGATGGAACTGTACCGCATAAATCTGTCGTTCCGGCGCTTCCATCACAGCCACCGGGCAGTGCTCTGTATCCGCTGTAATCCGAAAACCTTCCGGCGGCACAGCGATATAGTCCGTGTGGCTCATCCAGACGATGGATTCTCCGGATATCTCCCGCATCATCGGAGATTCTTCCTGTTTCCGGAGGATCGTTTTTCCGTATTCACTGACCGGCGCGGTTTCTACCGTGCCACCCAGCTGATGTGCGATGAGCTGTGCTCCGTAGCAGATGCCCAGGACCGGAATCCCCATTTTATACAGATCCGGATCTGCCTGAGGCGATGCCGGATCAAAAACGCTGTTGGGTCCCCCCGTAAAAATGATCCCTTTCGGCTGTACTTCCCTGATTTTCTCCAGGGCCGTGCTGTATGGAACCACTTCCGCGTACACATGAAGATCCCGTACCCGCCGGGCGATCAGCTGATTATACTGGCCGCCGAAATCGACCACAAGAATGGATTCGTGCTGCATACTGTTTTCTCCTTATACTCATGAAGCTCCTGAAAAGCGATGCTTTCCAGAAGCTTCATTCATCCACAGGCAGCGGCAGGCTGGCCTGTTTTACTCATATTTCTTAGAACGTCTGGCCGCCCTTGTCCTTCAGGATCACGTCATGCGCGCCGCCTTCTACGATACTTGTCGCGGATACCAGCGTAATCCTCGCTTTATCCTGGAGTTCCGGGATGGAAAGCGCGCCGCAGTTGCACATGGTCGCCTTTACTTTGGAAAGAGACAGCTGTACGTTTTCGCTCAGGCCTCCGGCGTATGGGACATAGGAATCCACGCCTTCCTCAAACTTCAGTTTGGAGCCTTCGCCGTCATCATAACGCTGCCAGTTACGGGCACGGGCGGAACCCTCACCCCAGTATTCCTTGACATAGGAACCATTGACGTTGATGACCGGATTCGGGGACTCATCAAAACGGGCGAAATACCGGCCGAGCATCAGGAAATCCGCGCCCATCGCCAGTGCCAGTGTCATATGATAATCATACACAATCCCGCCATCAGAGCAGATCGGGATATAGATGCCGGTTTCACGGAAATACTGATCTCTGGCTTCCGCGACCTCCTGTACTGCCGTTGCCTGACCACGACCGATGCCTTTTGTTTCTCTTGTGATACAGATGGAACCGCCGCCGATGCCGATCTTGATAAAATCCGCGCCGGCTTCCGCCAGGAAACGGAATCCGTCCTTGTCGACAACATTACCCGCGCCGACTTTGACATCTTCACCAAACGTATCCTTGATGTACCGGAGCGTCATCCTCTGGAATTCCGAATACCCCTCAGAAGAGTCGATGCACAGCACGTCCACACCGGCGTCCAGCAGTGCCGGCACCCGGTCCGCGTAATCTCTGGTATTGATCCCCGCGCCCACCATATATCTCTTGTGCTGATCCAGGATCTCATTCGGATTGCTCTTATGCGCGTCATAGTCTTTCCGGAATACGAAACTCTGCAGTCTCTGCTGGGAATCGATGACCGGCAGCGCGTTCAGCTTGTTGTCCCAGATAATATCATTGGCCTCTTTGAGCGTAACGCCTTCATTCGCGTAGATCAGTTTATCAAACGGGGTCATGAACTCTGTCACGACAACGGACGGATCCATTCTGGAGACACGGTAATCTCTGCTCGTGATGATGCCCAGGACCTTTCCCTGGGTTGTGCCATCTTCCGTGACAACAATCGTACCATGCCCGGTTTTCTTTTTCAGTGCCAGTACATCTGCCAGTGTCGCGTTCGGAGGGAGATTGGAATCACTCTTGACGAAACCGGCTTTTGTCGCCTTGACCGCCCTGACCATATCCGCTTCATCCTCGATACTCTGCGAACCATAGATGAAGGACATCCCGCCTTCCTTCGCGAGGGCGACAGCCATCTTCTCTCCGGAAACGGACTGCATGATCGCGGAAATCATCGGGATATTCAGGGAAATCGCCGGCTCCTCCTCGCCCTTTCTGTATTTTACCAGCGGTGTTTTCAGGCTGACATTGCTCGGAATGCACTCTGCCGATGAATAACCCGGTACCAGAAGATACTCGCTGAATGTATGGGACTGTTCTGTATAATACTTAGCCATGTCTTTCTCCTCAAAATCAATCATCACTGATAAGAATCCGCGCATGAGTCATCCTGTCTGTTCCGCGCAAATCCTGACTGCTCAAAAAATACTGTTTGTTCCGCTATAACGACTATTTCTTTTCTTTAACGGATTTATCAGAAGACGAGTCCTCCCCGTCATCATCATCGGTTTCATCATCATTATCTGTTTCATCATCATTCCGGGCTTCGCTGACAACCTTTTTGATACTGTTTCCCAGATGGTTTTCTTCAATATATTCCTCGAGAGTGATATCCTCGTCATGGATTTCCTTCGCTGCCACCAGACCGACATACCGCACATGCCACGGTTCATAAGTATAGCCGGTGATGTCTTCCAGGCCTTCCGGATACCGGACAATGAAGCCATATTCCCAGCTGTGCTCCGCGATCCATTTCCCGGCTTTACTGGTGCCGAATGCGGAACCGTTCACATAGTTGATCTCAGAGGTAGACAGGTCTGCCACCAGGCCGGTCTGATGCTCGCTGGTTCCCGGTTTCGCGCTGACCTTGTCGGCTTCTTCCTGGCCTTTTGTTTTGACATAATAATCATACAGGTTTTTCTGGAATTCGTAGGAACGGTACGCAGTTGTACTGACGATATCAATGTTTTCCTCCTGCGCTGCTTCCACCATCTCATGGAAATGTTCCGCCGCTGTCTCTTTCAGATAACGGGCGTCAGGAGACCGGTCTTTGGCATAATATTTCAATTCCTCCAGATCCTCTGGTATATAGTCGGAAGGAAGGAAATTTTCCTTGTTTACCAGGATCAGATACCCATCTTCAATATCCTGCTTCAGCTGTTTCTGGTCGGCTTTACTTCTCTTTCTGGCATGCTCCTCTGCCGCGGAAAGAACGGAGGCAGAATCCCCCGATTTCGCGGGCTTTTTTTCACAGCCCGTAAAAACGGTCAGAGTCAGCGCAAGCGCCAGAATCAGCGCGAACACTCTTTTTCGCTTCTGTGTTTTCATAGACATCTCCTTAACCCCATTCGGCACGATCCGTTGTACGGGCGGAAACCAGGGACTTCCTGCCCCGCAACGTGATCCTGATTTAAATCAGCATTGTACTACATATTTTATCACAGTTCAATACTGAAAAATATATAAAAAAATCCCGGAGCTGACTGTCCTGCGGCAGCTATCTCCGGGATTCTGTATGATTTCTGTATATTCAGGTCCGTTGTGGATGGATTACATCAGGCCGGAACCGGTTCCCATCTGCTGGCCCATCTGTCTGGCCAGTTCTTCCGGGCTCTGCTTCTGGATCGTAACGACTGCGGCCTCAGTGGTGAGGAGCATAGCGGATACAGATGCCGCGTTCTGGAGGGCGGATCTCGTTACCTTTGCAGGGTCAACGATACCAGCGTCCATCATGTTCATGTATTCTTCTGTATCAGCATTGAAGCCGACACCCTTTTCGCTTTCCTTGACTCTCGCGACAACAACAGAACCTTCAAAACCAGCGTTTTCCGCAATCTGTCTTACTGGTTCTTCGAGAGCTCTCTGGATGATCGCCGCACCGGTCTTCGCGTCACCGCTCAGTGTCTCTACATAATCTGCGACTGCAGGGATGACGTTGACGAGAGCAACACCACCGCCGGATACGATACCTTCTTCAACAGCGGCCTTTGTCGCGTTCAGCGCGTCTTCGATTCTGAGTTTCTTTTCCTTCAGTTCTGTTTCAGTGGCAGCACCAACCTTGATGACTGCAACGCCGCCAGTCAGTTTTGCCAGTCTTTCCTGGAGCTTTTCTCTGTCGAAATCAGAAGTGGTTTCTTCGATCTGAGTCTTGATCGCGGAAACACGATCCGCAACAGCCTGCTTGTCGCTGTCATTGTTTACGAGGATGGTGTCATCCTTGGTAACCTTGACAGTATCTGCCTTACCGAGCATATCAACAGTTGTATCCTTCAGATTCATACCGAGATCATCGGAAACTACAGTCGCGCCAGTGAGGGCTGCGATATCCTGCAGCATTTCCTTTCTTCTGTCGCCGAAGCCAGGGCACTTAACACAAACGCACTCGAAAGTACCTCTGATCTTGTTGAGTACAATCGTTGCCAGCGCTTCGCCTTCTACATCGTCCGCGATGATGAGGAGTTTTCTGCCCTGCTGTACAACCTGCTCGAGAACCGGGAGGATTTCCTGGATATTGGTAATCTTCTTGTCAGTGATCAGGATATATGGATTGCTGAGGTTCGCTTCCATCTTATCAGAATCGTTGATCATATATGCGGAGAGGTAACCTCTGTCGAACTGCATACCTTCTACGACATCCAGCTCTGTCGCCATGGACTTGGATTCTTCTACAGTGATAACGCCTTCGTTACCAACCTTGTCCATTGCCTCTGCGATCAGTCCGCCGATTTCCTGGTCTCCCGCGGAAACGGAAGCAACCTGCGCGATTTCTTCCTTGCTGTCTACGGTCTTGGCGTTCTTGTGCAGTTCATCAACAGCGACATCAACCGCGCCCTGGATTCCTCTCTTGAGTACCATCGGATTCGCGCCTGCAGCAACATTCTTCAGACCTTCCTTAACGATGATCTGAGCGAGCAGTGTCGCAGTCGTTGTACCGTCACCAGCGGTGTCATTTGTCTTGGTGGATACTTCCTTGACCAGCTGAGCGCCCATATCCTCAAACTCATCGTCGAGGTGGATATCCTTCGCGATCGTCACACCGTCGTTTGTGATGAGCGGACCGCCGAATTCTCTGTCAAGCAGTACGTTTCTGCCCTTCGGTCCGAGAGTGATCTTTACTGTATTCGCGAGCTTGTCTACACCAGCTTCCAGTTTTCTTCTTGCTTCTTCGCCAAAACCGATTTCCTTAGCCATGATTCCTGCATCTCCTTTTATGTATCTGTTTCAAATGATTTAAAATATATTATCTGAATGATCTATGACATATCATCAGGCGCCTCCGGTCCGCGGATAATCAGAAAACGCGGCTCGACCAGAGTATCCTGCTGAAGTTCTGTAAAACCTGATCAGTCAACGACCGCGAGGATCGCGTCATATGGCAGGATGATATACTGTTCTTCCTGATATTCAACATCTGTTCCGCCATATCTCTTGAAAATAACCTGGTCGCCCTTGCTGATGCCTTCCATCTTTACTTTTTCAGTTCCTGGTCCGATTTCGAGGATTTCAGCAACCTGTGGTTCTTCCTTTGCCGTGCTGGCGAGGATGATGCCGCCCTTTGTTTTCTCTTCTGCTTCAAGACGCTTTACCAGTACATTATCACCAAGTGGTTTAATCATGGAAATGATCTCCTTTCAGATTTTTATAATTATATATATTGTATTTTCTATTCTGTTAGCACTCACATTCATCGAGTGCTAGAGATAATTTAGCGCAATTCTTCTCTTCTGTCAAGATGATTTTATAAAACAGCGCAAAAAAGAATCCCCATATATGATAAGGGATTCTTCTTATAAGGAACTATACGCATATAAGAGGTTCTTCCGCATTGGTTCGTCATAAACCGCAGGCAGTGTATGCTGTCCTGTCATCTGCATTTTCAGAAATCCACCGCTGCAGCTTCCTTCTTCTCCGGCCTGAGGCCCCTGACCGTCACATCAACAGAGAGAATATTAAAAGAGGTCATCCGGAACACCTCTTCCGAAATCGTCTCCTGCATCATTTCAATATTTTCCCGGAGCTGCTCATTCATTTCAAAAACCGCGACAATGGTCACTACCACTCCTTCCTGGCTGACCTGCGCGCTGCATTTCAGAATGTCGCAGACACCACGGCATCCCCGTCCCGCGTATTCGATCATATCCCTGACAGCCGCGTTGGAGATATAATATTTCCCCAGATAGCTATATGTGGGCCGGACGATGCTTTTTTCCTCTCCCTGCACCAGTTTTCCGTTTCTGTGGAACAGCGCGCGGAACGGTGCCATGAAATATCCGGAAAACTGTGGCTGTACTTCTACCGTCGGCACCGGGATGACATGCCTGCCCTTTTCCCGTCTCTGCTGAAGCGCTGTCGTGATATCATCACTGTCGGAGACGTCCTCGATATGCAGGATTTCCTCCGGCTCCGGCAACTCCAGACGACGGCAGATTTTTTTTACCATCGCATCCGAAGTTCCGATGACAAGGACACTGTCCGGTGCAACTTCCCGGATTTTCTCTGCCACTTCCACCCGGTCTCCCGGATTGTCAAAAATCGCGGTACGGATGGCCGTCACTTTATTATTGTCTCTTTTCGCCGAATGTCCGGCTTCAATTTTGTTATTACAGATAAACAGTCCGTCATCGATGATTGACTCGATTTCCCTCTCGCGGCAGATATTCATCGCCTGAAAGCTTTTACCTGTGCCGCTTTTTCCCGATAGTCCGTATACTCTCATATTATTTCACAAAGTCGGCGGGTTTTCCCCGGAAACAGAAATATATCGCTGTGGATGCGCAATTTTTACTTGTTGATTTTTCAAGCAACTCAGATTATACTGTTCATAGGGCGTTTTGGAAACGTGAATTCCTGTATTAAAGCGGTACAGGCAGCCTGAGTCGCATCAGTGAGTCGCATCAGGCAGAGGGTGAGTGGCTCACCCACGGGAATACAGTCCATACAATGAAGTGTGGATTGCTCCCGAAATGTTTGAAAATCAACAATTATTTCAAACACAGCCATCAACAATCCGTAACTCAGTAGTTTAATTATCCAGTTCAGTAATTTAATTATTCAGGAGGTAGTATTAATGGCTTACGCAATTTCAGATGAATGCATCGCCTGTGGCGCATGTGCTGCAGAATGTCCTGTAGAAGCAATCAGCGAGGGCGACGGCAAATACGAAATCAATGCAGACGTATGTATTGAATGTGGAGCATGCGCTGACGCATGTCCAGTAGGAGCACCTGCTCAGGCATAAGAGCATTTCAGCTCCCTGATGACAGCTGCCGGGAACCGGCTTCTGTGAAAAAGCGGGCGTGCCGTATTCACCAGAGTACGGTAGATATATTGAAAGCTGTTCCAGACCGGAACAGCTTTTTTCTTTCCCTGATATAAGGAACTGTCACAAAAGAAATGAACCCATCCTGCCGGTTTTCCCTGCCGCGACGTTAAAAACT
>CAMNJG010000046.1 GCA_946541285.1 uncultured Clostridia bacterium | reverse complement strand
TTTTACCAAGCTCCGCCTGTATGGCGGGGCTTTTTCTGTACAGAAACCGTCAGAGGTTACTGTTTGGCGATCTGCCACTGAAACAGGAATAGTGGCTGGAATGGTTACTGTTCACCGATCGGCCAGTTTACCCCCAAAACTGTGATACTGTTATAAGCAGCATTTTCTCATATGATTCTGGCCGGCCACTGAATTGTAATCTGGAATGGAGTCCTGCGTTGCTCCTCACCATTTTGAATTGAAGGAACACGAAAATCCATTTATAATGAAATAAACAGAGATTAGACAGAAAAACAGTGTGGTTGACGCGATTTGAACAGAACGTGGAGGAAGTTAAGATGTTTGGGAAACATTTTCAACTGAATGAGCAGACCATTCCGGTTGTAGAAGAGATCGGCAGGCATATGCCCGGCGGATTTTTTATTTACCAGGCGGATCAGCCGGAAAAGCTGTTGTACGCGAATCGCGCGGTCATTGATATTTTCGGGTGTGAGGATCTGGAGGATTTTAAGCGGCTGACCGGATATACCTTCAGGGGAATGCTGCATCCGGATGACTATCCGACCGTATCAGCGTCTGTTCAGAAACAGATCGCCATCAATAAAGAAAATCTGGATTATGTGGAATACCGGATCATCCGCAAAGACGGAGCTGTACGCTGGGTCGATGATTATGGCCATTATACGGAAACGGAAGCGTATGGCGGAATTTATTATGTGTTCCTCTCGGATATCACGGAAAAACGGGAACAGATGGAATCCGATCTGGCAGTCCGTCAGGCGGTCATAGAGGCGCTGAGTGAATCCTATCATACGGTCTGGCTGATCAACGATGTGGAAACGGAAACGTTCTCCCTGTACCGGGGCGATACGGCAGGGGAGACGACGCACGCGGCTCCCATTAAAGATGCGCTGTGCAGGATGAAATATTCCATGGCCAAGGAGTATTATATCAAAACAACAGTCGCGGAATGTGACCAGGAACGGCTGCAGGAAATCCTGACACTGGACAGCATCGTCAGCCGTCTCAGGCAAAAGCCTCAGTATACGGTGAATTATCTCAGGAAGATGGAGGATGGCAGCGAAAAATACTTCCGGATTGAGTTCGCGAAAGTGAACATGCCGGGAGGAAAACTGGGGATCGTCTGCGGATTTAAGGATGTGGATGAGGATGTACGCCAGGGACAGGCGGTGCAGAAAGCGCTGCGGGAGGCAAAAAGAGCCGAAGAAGAGAACCGGCGTCTGATGGAAGAAGTTCAGTCTGCCGCGAAACTGGCGGAACTGATGGCGTCGGTTTCTTCCCTGCTGACCAATATGCCGGCCATGAGTTTTTCAAAGGACGCGAAAACAGGGAAGTACCTGGCCTGTAACCAGGCCTTCGCGGAATACGCGCACAGAGGGAATCCGGAAGAAGTCGTCGGACTGACAGATTATGATATTTTTGATCCGGAAACAGCGCGGCATTTTGTAGAAGATGACCAGAAGGCGCTTTCCATGGAGGAAGCCTATATCTTTTTTGAAGATGTGCCGGACGCAGGAGGCGCTTTCAGGAATCTCCAGACGACAAAGATGAAGTTTACGGATACAGTCGGCCGCCTGTGCCTGCTGGGGATGTGTGTGGATGTCTCGGAGATGACACGGATCAAAGCGGCGGAAGCCGAAGCCCGTGCCAGGCAGCAGGAAATGGAGAAGCAGCTTGCCCTGCAGGAAAAGCTGCTGGAAGAGGAACGGCACAGGGCAGAACAGGATAAACTGATTACCGCCCTGGCTTCTGATTACCGGGGTGTCTATTATATCGAACTGGACAGCGATGAAGGTGTCTGCTACCAGGTTCATTCTGACCTGAAAGATGGATTTAAGGTAGGGCAGCATTTCGCGTTCCTGGAAGACATTACTTCGTATGGCCGGCAATATGTGACGGAAGAATATAAGGAGGAGTTTCTGCGTTTCATCCGTCCGGAGTCCATACGGGAGGGACTGAAAACGGAACGGGTCATTTCCTTCCGGTACCTGGTGGTCCGCAATGGCAGGGAATCCTATGAAATGATCCGTTTTGCCGGAGTCCGTCATCCGGAGGACCGGGACGATGCGATCGTACATGCTGTCAGTATGTGTTTTTCGGATGTCGATGCAGAAACCAGGAAGAACCTGGATCAGACCAGAGCGCTGTCTGAAGCGCTGAACGCGGCGGAGCAGGCCAATAGAGCCAAAACCTCATTCCTGTCCAGTATGAGCCATGAAATCCGTACGCCGATGAATGCGATTATCGGTCTGGATAATATCGCGCTGAACAATCCTGATCTTCCGGAGGATACAAGAGGATATCTGGAAAAAATCGGCGCGTCGGCGGAGCATCTGCTGAGCATTATTAATGACATCCTGGATATGTCCCGGATTGAGTCCGGGCGTCTGTCACTGCACAGTGAAGAGTTTTCCCTTACAAAGGCGCTGGAGCAGGTGAATACGATGATTGCCGGGCAGTGCAGGGATAAAGGACTGGAGTATGAATTCCGGATTCTGGGGCAACTCGACGAATACTATATCGGTGATGATATGAAACTCCGTCAGATTATGATCAACATCCTGGGCAATGCTGTGAAATTTACGCCGGCAGGAGGTAAGGTTACCTTTATTGTGGAGGAAACTGCCCGTTTTGAGGGAAAATCCACACTTTCCTTTACATTCACGGATACCGGCATTGGCATGAGTCGGGAATATCTGCCGAAAATATTTGAACCGTTCAGCCAGGAGGATTCCTCCTCTACCAGTAAATATGGAAGCACCGGACTGGGGATGTCGATTACCAGAAATCTGGTAGAGCTGATGAATGGATATATCGAGGTGGAAAGTGAAAAAGGGAAGGGCTCCACTTTTAAAGTCTCCGTCACGCTGGACGAATCAGAACAGAAAGAAGTACAGGAAGAATGCGGAGCGGTGACGAAGGAACACGCGGAACTCAAAGGCCGCAGGATCCTGCTGGCAGAAGATATGCCGGTAAACGCCGAAATCATGATGATGGTCCTGACCATGCGCGGTATGGAAGTCGAACATGCGGAAAACGGAAAGATCGCGTCGGAGATGTTCGCGGCTCATGAACCGGGATACTATGATGCAGTCCTGATGGATATGCGGATGCCCGTAATGGACGGTCTGGAGACGACCAGGGTGATCCGTTCCAGTGAACATAAAGACGCGAAAGAAATCCCGATCATCGCGCTGACCGCCAATGCTTTTGATGAAGATGTCCAGAGGAGCATGCAGGCAGGACTGAACGCGCACCTCAGTAAACCGGTGGAGCCGGAAACTCTGTTTGAGACACTGGAAAAACTGATCAGGGCATAGGATGATGAATATCATTTGTCCAGATTATCCATTCTGAAAAATTCTTCTGAAAGCTCAGAAGCCAGAGCATGAAAGGAGGCAGTCTGATGTCGAACGAAGAAAAGACAGATATCTCATTTCCGAGGTATCTGTCGCCGCTGGCAGTATTGGCTTTTTCCCTGGGAACCAGTATCGGCTGGGGCTCCCTGGTCGTCACTAATCAGTCCTATCTCGGACAGGCAGGTCCTGCGGGCAGTGTGCTGGGGATGCTGATTGGAGCGGCTGTTATGCTGATCATGGCACGCAATTATTCCTATATGATGAGTGCTTTTCCGGAAGCGGGCGGTGCTTACGCGTACTCCAGAGAAATCTTTGGATATGACCATGGATTTCTGACATCCTGGTTCCTGGCCCTGTCGTATCTCGCGATCCTGTGGGCCAACGCGACGTCCCTTCCTCTTTTTGCCCGGTATTTTCTGGGGAGTATGTTCCGTTTCGGAAAACTTTATACCATTTTCGGATATGACGTTTTCCTGGGGGAAGCGCTGCTGTCGGTCGTGGCAGTGTGCCTGGTGGCTTTTCTGTGTTCCAGGCAGGTGAAAATGATGTCTGCCTTCATGATCGTGATCGTCATTCTCTTTACAGCAGGGATCCTGGTCTGTTTCGCGGGAGGCGTGGCCGGCAGTCCGCCGTCATTTGATCCGGCTTTTCTTCCGGATGCGGGCATACTGACGCAGGTGGTGACCATCGCCTGTATTTCACCATGGGCCTTTATCGGGTTTGAAAATATCTCCCACACAGTGGAGGAGTTTTCCTTTAAAAATACAAAAATATTCAGGATCCTGGTCGTTTCTGTGATCGTTACGACCATCCTGTATATCTGTATCATGCTTCTTTCGGTGACTGCTTACCCGCCGGAATACAGTACCTGGCTGGAATATATTCGGGATCTTCCGAACCTGGAAGGGATCAGGGGACTTCCGGCCTTTTACGCGGCGGACCGTTATATGGGCCACACAGGGATTGTCATTCTGATGGTGTCCCTTCTGTCATTGATCCTCTCCAGTCTGATCGGAAACATCACCGCGCTCAGCAGACTGTTTTACGCTCTTGGCAAAGATTCGATTCTTCCGGCTTCTTTTGGGACACTGAACCGGCACGGGGCTCCGGGAAAATCCATTCTGTTGATTGCGGTTGTTTCCTCAGTGATTCCGTTTTTCGGGAGAACCGCGATCGGATGGATCGTCGATGTGACCACACTGGGCGCGACCCTGGTCTACGGTTTTGTCTCAGCGTGTGCCCTGAAGCTGGCGTACAGCTGTGGGGATAAAGTGGAGAAGAAAACCGGTCTGGCCGGTCTGATCTTCTCGATCGGCATTGGTCTGTATACATTATTGCCGAATCTGTTTATGACCGGTTCGATGGCAACGGAATCCTTTTTCCTGTTCGTGGTATGGTCGGTTCTGGGATTCATCTGTTTCCGGATCATTGTGAGAAAGGACCAGTTCGTTCATTTCGGAAAGTCGATCATCGTCTGGGTAGCACTGCTGTCACTGGTGCTGTTTGTATCCCTGGTATGGATGAACCAGTCCATTATGGACGCGACAAACGCGGGGATGCGGAATATTGAAGAGTATTACACAGATGCGGGAATGGCTGACACGCAGGCAGGGATGATTTCATTACAGATGGACGCGGTGAGGCAGGCCAGTGCCAGAAGCATTATTGTGGTGGTGATCCTCTTTGCGGTCTGCCTGGGAATCCTGCTGAACAATTACCGGCTGATGAGTATCCGCGCTGCTTTCAGTGAGCGCCAGCTGGGGATCGTCCGGGATATGGCCAACAGTGATCCGCTGACGGGAGTAAAGAGCAAGCATGCCTTCGCGGAAAAAGAAAAGGAAATGAATGAAAATATCCTGCAGGGAAGGAAAGAGCCTTTCGCGGTGGCAGTCTGTGATGTGAATGGACTGAAACATATCAATGATACATATGGCCACAAAGCAGGAGATGAATATATTAAGGAAGCCTGTCATATGATCTGTGAGTTTTTCGCCCACAGTCCGGTTTACCGGACAGGAGGGGACGAATTTGTCGTGCTGCTGACCGGACACGATTATGACAGGCGCGGGGAAATTATGGAAGCTTTTCATCAGCAGGCCGTTGAAAATATTGCTGCCCGGAAGGTTGTCGTATCCGCGGGACTGTCCGATTATCTCCCGGAGGAAGATGAAAATCTGCATACAGTTTTCGAAAGAGCGGATGCGTTGATGTATAAAGAGAAGAAAGCCCTGAAAAACATGGGCGCAGTTACAAGGTTATGATGAACTGTCTGAAACAATGGACAGATCGTTTCTGGAACAGAAAGGATAAAGAATTATGCCGGAACGTCATCTGAAATTTCACGCGACCAATGGAAAACGCCGTATCCTGGTCGTTGAGGACGAAATCATCAATCAGCAGATACTGGAAATGATTCTGGGGGAAACCTATGATGTCATCTGTGCGGCGACAGGAGAGGAAGCGCTGGAGATGGTCCGCGCTGACAGTGATATCCTCAGCCTGATCCTTCTGGATCTCAATCTGCCGGACATGCACGGACTGGATTTACTGCGTCAGCTGAAAACGGATCTTCATTCCGCCAGGATTCCGGTCATTGTCATGACGGCGGAAAAGGACGCGGAGGTGGAAAGTCTGACCATCGGCGCCATCGATTTTATTCCGAAGCCTTATCCGCAGCCGAAAGTCGTACTGGCCAGGATCCTGCGCACGATTGAGCTGTCGGAGGATCGCGATATCATACGCTGGACAGAGCGGGACCAGCTGACCGGTCTGTATAACAGGGAGTTTTTCTACCGGTACGCGACCCAGTTTGATGTTTATCATAAAGAACTGGAAACGGACGCGATTGTCCTGGACATCAATCACTTTCATATGATCAACGAACGCTATGGAAAAGTCTACGGGGATGAAGTACTGAAGCGTGTCGGAAAAAAGCTGGTTGCGTCTGTAAAGGAAGCAGGCGGCATCGTCTGCAGGAGAGGGGGGGATACCTTCCTGGTCTACTGTCCCCACCGGACCGATTATGAAGGCATCCTGGACAATGCGTCCATCATGCTGAAAGGAAACGGGAAAAATGAGAACCGTGTCCGTCTGAGGATGGGAGTCTATTCCAATGTGGACAAAGGCATTGATATCGAACGGCGCTTTGACCGCGCGAAACTGGCGGCGGATACGGTCAGGAACAGCTTTACAAAAACCATCGGGATTTATGACGATTCTCTGCGTGAAGCGGAAATGTTCGAGGAGCAGCTGATCGATGATTTCCAGACGGCGATCAACGAAAAACAGTTCCTGGTCTATTATCAGCCAAAATTCGATATCCGCCAGGAGGAACCGGCACTCAGCAGCGCGGAAGCTCTGGTGCGCTGGAAACATCCGGAACTGGGCATGGTCAGTCCAGGAGTGTTTATCCCTCTGTTTGAGAAAAACGGGCTGATCCAGGAGCTGGATCATTATGTCTGGTACACGGCAGCGGAACAGATCCGGGACTGGAAGTCGCGTCTCGGTGTTGCCCTGCCGGTTTCCGTGAACGTTTCCAGAATTGATATGTATGATCCTTTCTTTGTTGAAAAGATACAGGAGATTGTGGACAAAAACGATCTGGAAAGCAGCCAGCTTCTGCTGGAGGTGACCGAATCCGCCTATACGGAGGATTCCAGCCAGATTATCGAAACGGTGAAAAAACTCCGGAAAAAAGGATTCCGCATTGAAATGGATGATTTTGGAACGGGGTATTCTTCATTGAATATGATTTCCACACTGCCGATCGACGCGCTGAAGCTGGATATGCAGTTTATCCGGAACGCCTTCAAAGCAAGGAAAGATACCCGGCTGCTTGAGGTCGTGATCCGGCTCGCGGAATCCCTGGGAGTCCCGACAATCTCAGAAGGTGTGGAAACGGCGGAGCAGATGCTGACCCTGAAATCCATGGGATGTGATATCGTCCAGGGCTACTATTTCTCCCCTCCGCTGCCACCGGAGGAGTTTGAACACTTTATAGCGGAGAAGAAAAAAACGGAACTGGATCTGAAGAAAACAGGAAAAAAGGCGGGACGTGATCAGTTTACCTATGACGCCCTCCACGATCCTCTGACCGGCCTGTACAACCACACCGCGTTTGATGTCCTGTTCCATGACTCAGACCAGGATCATATCGCTGTCCTGCTGGCCACGATCGATGATTACGAATCCATAAAGGAAACACGGGGCAGAGGCTATGGGGATCAGGCAGTAAAAAAGGTGGCATCCGTCCTCAGGAACAGTTTCCGTTCTGTGGATGATATCTGCCGCTTGCAGGAAGATGAGTTCGTCGTGATTATGACCCGGATGAACAGTGAGATGAAGTCGCTGGTGTTCGATAAGGTGGAACAGGTGAATACGGTCCTGCAGGAGGAAGGGGAGGATGGGATCATCCCGCTTTCCCTGAGTGTCGGCATCGCGTTTTCCGACCGGGAAAAACCGGTAGGCGATATTTTCCAGGACGCGGATACAGCTCTTTACCGGATGAAGGAAGTCCGTCACTGTGGCTGCGCAGTGTTTTAAAAATGATAAAAAGTCATCTTTTTAAAGGATTTTCCGCGCCGATTCGTCATGGACAGCAGGTCGTACATTCTGTTCTGTCATCCTGGACGCAGCAATCATGACCTGTCCCGGCGAAAGGAGCGAGTCGCAGGAAAATAATTCAGAATTTTCAGAAATTTTATTCAATGGTTGCAGCACTTTCGTTTTTTACCGACACTGTATCAGTGAAAGCTTTCATATGGGGATCGCGCGAAGGATTCTTTTCTTCACGCGGACAGAGACTATACGGGATGAGGGAAACAGAAGTGGAAGAGAAAAAATTGATCGAACAGGCCGTGAAGGGGGATCGGGAAGCGTTCTGCGGGCTGTATGGACTGTATAAGAACCGCCTGTTCCGCTACGCTTTCTACAGGCTGGGAGATCCGGCAATGGCAGAGGACGCGGTTTCAGAATGTATCCTGTCCGCATGGCAGGGAATCCGGGAACTGCGCAGCGCGAAGGCCTTTCCGGCATGGCTGTTCCGGATTCTGAGCAGACAGTGCTCCCGGCAGATCCGGGAGATGATTACCGAGAGAGAAAAGCAGGAGCGGTTTGCCGGCTATGTTCATCAGACGGTGCCGGACGCGACGATCGCGCTGGAGTTGTCGGAAGCGCTTGGCAGACTCCAGGCAGAGGAAAGGGAACTGGTACTGCTTTCTGCCGTAGCCGGCCTGAAAAGCAGGGAAATTGCCTCGATCTATGGGATGACTGCCGGTTCGGTGCGGTCGAAAGTATCAAGAAGTCTGTCAAAGATGAGAAAATTTCTGGAGATGCAGCCATGAAACAGAATCAGGATTTTATTCAGAAAAAATTCGGTCAGGATGGGATTCAGGCGCCGGACAGTCTTTCGGAGGAAAGACTGCTGGAAATTCTGCCGGAGCAGAAGGATACCGCGTTCCGTACCGGCAGCATGGGATCCGGGAGGATCGCGGAGGAAATACCGGAAAGTGACTGGAAAACAGGCAGGCGGAAAAAAAGGACGCGCCGGATTCTGGCTGCCGCAGCCTGCCTGATGGCCGCGGTGATTGCCGGTCCCCGGATCGCGGATGTGCTGATGGCACCTCCGGATACTTCCCTGGTAAACGGAGAACTCTATACTTTTCAGGATACGAAAGAGATCCGGAATCTGGTCCGGGAGCTTGACCAGAGCGGGAAATGGACGGCAGGTGTGGATTCCCTGTTCCGCGATGAGGCAGTACTGATGGAGGAAGAGATCGCTCCTGAAGCCATCGGAGCGGATTCGGATATGACGATCGATTCCATCGCTTCCGCCAGGTCTGAA
>CAMNJG010000045.1 GCA_946541285.1 uncultured Clostridia bacterium | reverse complement strand
AAGCACGACAGCCAGAGCCGACCTGCTCCTGCAGCTGCGCCGCCTGAAAGACAGCCTGGACCGCTTCGGCCATACAGAAAATTAAGAAAACGGAAGAAAGGCAGGACCATAATACCATGCGAAAACAGAAACTCCCCTTTATCATCCTACTGCTCCTTGCCATCATCGCAACCGGCGGCATTTTCCTGCTCCGGGAAACCCTGATCATCCAGATGGGAATCGTTTTCTACAGAAGAATACAGCTGACCGTGACCATTCTGTCCGCGGCCGCCATTCTGATCTGCATCATCGGCATGATCACTTCCGGACGAAAAAAAACAGCGGATCCGGCTGAAACCGCAACAGGCACAGACACCGGCAGTCCGTCCGCTGCGGACGCGGAACTCTCAGTCAGCTCCGGACTGGATTCCCACAGACTCCAGAACCTGCTCCGGGAAAACATGAACGGGGAATGGCATTCCTGTCAGAGTGAAATCGCCACCTGTCTGGAACAGCTGGAGACGATGGACCGTTATCAGGACAAACTCCAGAAACTGCTGAAAAAGAACGGAGCTGACGCTCTGAGCGATACCGAAGACATCCTGGACAGAGTCGAACAGTACCTCTGTAAAAATGTCCGGAAAGTCCTGAATTTCATGAGTGTCGCCGACACCGGGGACGCCGCGGACCAGGAAATGATCCGCAGCAAACTGAAGAACTGCGAAACCCTGAATACGGAGCAGCTGGAACAGACACAGCAGTTCCTGTTCGCCCTGACAGAATTCCTGAACCAGCAGGGTGATGAAGATACCGGAACGGATATGCTGCAGCTCTACCGGCAGACCATCCTGGATTCACTGAACCGTAATATATAGCACAGAAAAAGGAGGATACTCTGATGAAAAGAAAACGTTATCATTCTGTTCTGGCGGTCTTCCTGGGGATCATGATGACTGTTTCCATGACAGGCTGCGGCGGTGCCACCACTACCAATGACAACCGGAAAGACGCGCTGAATTATGAGGATGCCATCACGGAACTGAAGACACTGACGAAAAAACTCAGTGTGACCGAAGTCAGCAATCCGGTGATGGACATCTATTCCGACAACACCTCAGAAGCCGACGCGCTGGCGGATATTTCCACCTTCCCGGTTACCGTCGAAGGAAAAGGCGACATCAATATCGAAATCGCCGCGGCCACCGAGATGAGCTCCGAGGCACCGGACGACTGGATGAATCTCGTCGCGGAACGGTTCAACAAGGAAAACCTTTCCATCAACGGGCAGACGGTTTCGGTTTCTGTCAGAAGGATTACTTCCGGAGAAGGCCTGACTTATATCTCAGCCGGAAAGTACAGACCACAGGTTTTCGCGCCGAGTAATTACGCCTGGGGAGAAATGCTCCGCGCTTCCGGGACCGGTATCGAAAAAATCACCGACCGGATCGCCGGAAACACCGCCGGACTTCTGATCAAAAAAGATGTCTATGATACATTTATTGAAAAATACAAAGAAGCGACCGTACAGACCGTGCTGGAAGCGACCCTGGCCGGTGATCTGACCTTCGCCTACACCAACCCGTATACCTCCAGTACCGGACTGAATATCCTGACGGCGATGCTGAAATCCTTCGATGAACAGAATCCGCTGTCGGAAACCGCTTCCTCCAAACTGCTGGAATATCAGAAAACATCGCCGCCTGTCGCGTATGTCACATCGGTTCTGCGCAACCAGGCCGCCAAAGGCATCATCAACGCCATGGTCATGGAAGAACAGGCTTACATCAATACGCCGGAGCTGAAGGATTATCAGTATATTCCTGCCGGGATCCGTCACGATCATCCGGTGTATACCTTTGATTACGTCTCTGACACCGAAAAACAGGCCGCGCAGATGTTTGTGGAATACTGTCAGAATGAAGAAAGCCAGAAACTGGCAGATGAAAAGGGATTTAACCACCATGATGAGTATCAGTCCCAGGATCCGGGGCTGGATGGCGCCGGTTATCTGGCCGCTCAGAAGGTCTGGAAACAGAACAAGAGCGGCGGCAATCCAATCATCGCGGTTTTTGTCGCGGACATCTCCGGTTCGATGGACGGGGAACCGCTGAACTCCCTGAAGAGTTCCCTGGTCAACGCGTCTTCTTTCATCAGTTCCGATCACTATGTCGGTCTGGTCAGCTACTCCTCCAGAGTCACGATCAATCTTCCGTTAGCGCAGTTTGACGAAAAACAGCGTGCCTGTTTCTCCGGGGAAGTCAAAAACCTGTCCGCAAACGGTGGAACCGCCACATATGACGCCGTTCTGACCGGTCTGAACATGCTCTATGAGAAGTCACAGGAAATCCCGAATGCCAAACTGATGCTGTTCGTTCTGACAGACGGCGAACAGAACGAAGGATACTCCCTGGACCGTGTCACGCCGATCGTCGGAGGGATGAGTGTCCCGGTTTATACGATTGCGTATAATTACAGTGACAACGGTGACCTGGAGAAGCTGTCCAATATCAATGAAGCCACCTGTATCCGGGCGGACAGCGATGATATCTCCAACCAGCTCCGGAATCTGTTCAATGTCCAGATCTGACAGAGTGCGGAAGAACCCTGTCAGGATACCATCCTGCTGAAATATAGAAAATCCCGGCTGACGATAATCCGAGTCAGCCGGGATTGTTTCGTTATGGGAATCAGGATCATTCACCCTGGCATCTGCCAGAGATCCGGTCTGGCATTTTTCAGGGAAGGCATCTGTTTCCGGATCTTCTCCAGAACATCCGTATCAAAGTCCGCGTAAATCAGTCCTTCAGGATGCTCCTGCTGTGCAAGGATCCTGCCCCACGGATCCAGAATCATGGAATGGCCATACGACGCGAAATCGGGTTTTTCACCGATCTGATTGGCCGCGGCGATATAGCAGGTGTTTTCGATCGCCCTGGCCCGCAGCAGGACCTCCCAGTGGTCCTTTCCGGTCGCGGCCGTGAAATCCGCCGGTATGAAGATCAGCTCCGCGCCCCTGTCCGCCAGCGCATGGAACAGTTCCGGGAAACGCAGGTCATAGCAGACCGTGAACCCGACACGGCCGAAATCCGTGTCCGCCACGACAATCTGATCACCTGCGCTGATGACCTCCGATTCATTGACACGGGGACCATCCGTCATCCCTACTTCAAAGAGATGGATTTTCCTGTATTTCGCGATCAGCTGGCCGCCGCGGTCAAAAAACAGACTGGTATTGTACGGCCTGTCATTTTCACTGGATTCCGGGATACTGCCGCAATGCAGGTAAATCCCGTTATCCGCGGCCATACGGCTGAGTTCCCCGGCGACATGGCCATGATCGGATTCCGCGTACTGAGCCATCGGTTTTCCCAGAAAATCCGCATGCTCCGGAAACAGGATCACGTCCGCTCCGTTTTCTGACGCTTCCGCTGTCATTTCTTTCATTTTCCGCAGATTTTCACTGCGATCTCCTGTGGAATCCATCTGCGCTACTGCGATTTTTGCTTTCATGATTCTCCTCACACTTTCCACACAGGTCTCTTTCATCAGACAGGTCAGCTCTCCCGGTGCCGGTGTTTTCATGATTCAGAAATCAGGCTGTCTGTAAGGCGTCCTCTGTATTCCAGACGGATATGGCTT
Source organism: uncultured Clostridia bacterium (assembly GCA_946541285.1). Classification (GTDB taxonomy): domain Bacteria; phylum Bacillota; class Clostridia; order Peptostreptococcales; family Anaerovoracaceae; genus RUG708. The sequence continues at coordinate 5,617 of CAMNJG010000045.1, read as the reverse complement.
TTTTCCATCCAGTAAACCGCGATTTTATCCAGATACCGCAGATTTTTTCCCCGGTCCCTGGTTTTCATACTGATCGTAAACAGACCATTTACGTAATCCTCCAGCTGAGAGACCGAGTGTCCGATCCTCCTGTCCTTCTGACGATACAGCTCTGTCGCTTCATCCCCGTTCTCCTGATAATTCATCATATCCGCGTAGCTGCCCGTCGGCTTTCCCTTCGCGTCGAGGAAGACGAAACGGTATTCTTTGCCGTCAATCAACCGCTCCTGCGCGTACCCGACACATTTATGCTTCTGATTATAGTATCCGTACGTTGTCGCGGAAGGATTCTTTCCTTTATGATTCACCGGCTCTCCTGTCACATATTTCAGATAATACTTTTCTCTGCCGCCAACAATGACACGCAGACGCGCATCGGACAGTAAGCCATATTCCTGCACTTTCCCCACGATTTTTCCATCTGCCACGATGTCCGACGAAGCATAGGTATCATCCAGATCCCCTGTAAAATCGAGGGTTTTCGCGTTTTGCAGAGCTGCCTCCGCCTCCTTTCCTGTCAGTATTTTTTTCATTTTATCGCCCCCGCAGCCTGCCAGTATGATGATCAGACAAAGCACAGCAGCCAGCGCGGCGAATTTTTTTACTGCCACATTGTTCACTTCCCTCTCCAGACTGTTTTTGTTGCTATCCATATTTTTTTATTATACTTCCATTCCGGCCGATTATCTACATATCAATGAAAGGAATTCGCGGGAATTATGATATCTCATTTCACCGCCTCCAGAGACGATGATCCGGTCAGGGAGACAGATCGCGAACAACTGGAAAGAAAAGCAAAAAAGGAATAGATATCCTTGCACTTATCTGATAAAATATATAAGTTATCTAAAAAAAGAGGAGAACAGAATCTATGATCGCAGTCAGCATCGCCGTGGAACGCGAATGGCAGATTGTCCTGGAATACTATCATCTTACAGAAGAAGACTGCCGTTCCTATCCCTACGGACGTTTTTTCATCCTGCAGCTCTGTGGGGAAGACATCCTGTTTTATCTGACAGGGGCGCGGAAAACCAACGCGTCAGCAGCAGCGCAGTATATGATTGACCATTTCGAACCCTGGAAAATCATCGTCATCGGTACCTGTGCCGGCATCGATCCTTCCTTCAGAATCCGCGATATCATACTGCCACACCGCGCGGTACAGGTGGATACGACCGTCAGGGAACTGGACCGCCTGATCCGTGAAGATTTCAGCATCGAGATCGATCTGAGCCCGTATCATTTCCCTTATCACACCGGTGTCATCGGCAGCGGTGATAAAGCGGTTGTCGTCTGGGAGGACTGTCTGTACCTGAAAAAAAACGGGATCAGTATCGCGGATACGGAATCAGCTGCCATTGCCTATGTATGCGAACGTAACCAGACAGCCTGTGTTATCATACGCGGCATTTCTGATTTTCCGCAGGAGATCCCCCTGGAAGAAGCCAGGAAGCCGGATTCCTTCCAGATCAGGAATTATCTGTGCAATCTGCCGCCTGTGATCGAAACAATTCTGAGTGATTATCTGGAGAGAATCATTGCCGCCGACTGCTCCTCTCAACGGCTGGCAAAGCAGGAAAGGAAATCATGAACTACGCTGATTTTATCTTATATGAAAATACCTATGACGCGGATCAGGCCGTTTCCATTTATAAAGGGGAAACGTATACACTGAACGATTATCGTGAGGAAGTGGACCGGATCCTCCGGTTTTTTCAGGATCATCATTTTCAGAAAAACCGCTCGGCCATGCTGGTCCTGGATGACAGTCCTGCCTGTATCGCACTGTATCTGGCCTGTATCCGATACGGGATTGTACCCGTCCTGACGACGCCGCTCTCACTGGATCCGGTTCTGGAGATGGGACTGCAGTCCTCTGACGCTACCTATCTCTTTACCGGCGAACAGCAGGAACGTCCTGCCTTCTATGATCGTGTACGCGCCATCACGGTCGGAAAAGGACTGAAAGCGGACCCGCTCCGTCTGACACTGCGCAACCCGGAAACCGTCATTCCGGAACGTTTTGTTGACGCAGAAGAATGCGCCTACTTCCTGATGACCTCCGGCAGCAGTGGCATTCCCAAAATTGTCATGCACAGCCACCCGGCTTTTCCGGATACCAACCGGAACTACGCGGTCGACACACTGCATATCACAGAAAAGGATTCGATCTATTCGGTCTCCAAAATGTGCTTCGGCTACGGACTGGCCAACAACCTGTTCTTTTCCCTTCTGAACGGTGCTGTCGCTCTTCTCGATGAAACGCCGTTTTCTCCGGAGCATTTCTTCCGGCTGCTGGATGATTTCCACCCGACGGTATTTTTCTGCATCCCGTCCGGATACCGGATGATCCTCGATTATCTGGAGCAGCATCCGGACCAGCTTTCGAAACTGGACAGTATCCGGATCTATATCTCTTCCGGGGAACCGCTCAGTAAACAACTCGCCAGTGAATGGAAGAAAACAACCGGTAAATATATTTCCAACAATATGGGCAGCAGCGAATCGAGCGCTGTCCTGTTCGATGAAGGACATGATGAAAGCCTTGGCAGTGCCGGATGGCCGGTAAAAGGAACTTCAGTCCGTCTGGAAGGTCCGGATGGAAAGGAAGCCGACACCGGAGTGCTTTACTTTTCCAGCAAAGGAAACTTTATTGGCTACCGCAACAATCCGGAAGCAAACGCCGCGGTAATCTTCGACGGCTGGTTCCGTACCGGCGATGTTTTCCGGCGTGACGCAAACGGCTGCTACTGGGGGCTGGGCCGCGAAGACAATATGCTCAAATACCACGCCATGTGGGTCTCCCCTGCTGAAGTCGAGCAGAAAATACTGTCCTTCGGCCATATCCGCCAGGCCGCTGTCTACAAAATGACCGTCGATCAGCACGACCTGCTGGCGGCATCCATCGTTCCGGAGGACGACTTTGCGGGAGTTCCCGCGCTGAAAGCATATCTGCAGTCGGAAATCGAGCTTTACAAGTGCCCGGAACAGATCGATGTGCTGGAACAGTTCCCCCTGAACAGTAACGGAAAAACCGACTATCCGGTTCTGAAACAGCGGATCGAAGCACTGCTCCGCCAGCATCTGTAGTGCGCGGCACGGGATCGCATCACACATGATACAGACCGGCATATCCGGCTGCCACATATATATTCCTTATCGAACGACCGGGCATCAGACCCCTGCAGGAGTAAATCAATCATGAGCTATAAAGTGTTTGTTATCAACCCAGGTTCTACCTCCACCAAACTGGCCTACTTTGAAGATGAAAACAAACTGTTTGAAACCAGTGTCTTTCATGACGCGCCGGAACTGGCAAAGTTTCCGACCGTGATTGACCAGTTCCCTTACCGGAAACAGCTGATCCTGGATTTCATCAGAGAAAACCGGATCGACCTGACCGGTGTCGACGCGATCGTCGGACGCGGTGGTTCCAGTTATTCGGTAAACAGCGGAGTTTATGAAATCACGGATCTCCTCATCCGTGATACCGAAGCCGGCAAAGGCGGTGTCCATCATCCCTGCAATCTCGGACCGCGTCTCGCGAAAGAGCTGCAGGAAATCTACGGAGGGAGAATCTTTATCGTCGATTCCCCGATGACGGATGAGCTTGACGATGTGGCACGGATTACCGGTATCCCGGGAATTTACCGGCGCTCGCATCTCCATGTCCTGAATCAGAAAGGTACCATCCGCTTCCACTGCGCGTTTCACGACAACGCGAAGCTCTCCTACGAAGAAGGGAACTTTATCGTGTGCCACATCGATGGTGGCATCTCCATTGCGGCCCATCAGCACGGCCGGATGATCGACGGTAATGATGGCGCCGGAGGAGAAGGGCCTTTTACCCCTACCCGCACCGGTTCGGTCGATGTCCTCGACTTCATCGATTACATCGCGGAGCATCCGGAGGATCCGGCTGCCCTCAGAAAAATGTGCATGACCGGAGGCGGACTGGCCGCCCATTTCGGGACATCCAACGCGGACACGATCCACAGAATGGTGGAAGCCGGGGACCTCAAAGCCACAAAAGTCTGGGACGCGATGATCTACAATATCTGCAAGCAGATCGGCGCCATGGCCACGGTCCTTCACGGCCAGGTGGACGGGATCATCTGCGGAGGCGGACTGATGCGTTTTCATGATGTCGCCGACCAGATCCGGGAACGCTGCGAATGGATCGCGCCGGTCAGCATCTATCCGGGGGAATTTGAACACGAAGCGATGGCCGCCGGTGCGATCCGGGTCCTGAAGGGAGAGGAAAAAGCGCAGATTTATACAGGCGAACCGGTCTGGAAGGGATTTTCGGAAGCATGAGATTTCTCCCGACTCAAAAAAACTCCGGCAGGATGCTCTAAAAAAGTATCCGGTCGGAGTTTTTGAGTGTCTTTTATTCAGTTTCTGTCTGTAACAGGCTCCGGAAACAGGACTTCTGCCATGTTCCCGTCATCCGCTGGAAAATCCTAAACGATGGATGCTTCGTAGATTCTGCTGACCGCGCTGCCAAGGCACTCGGTGAATTCTTCATCCGTCTGGGATACGCGGAGATCCTGGGCGAGTGCTCTGGAGAAGCTGGCGATCAGGCCATGATTCTGTCTGAGCAGCTCATCTGCCTTATCCTGCGTATAGCCGCCGGAAAGGGCGACAACGCGGACAACATGCGGATCGTCCATCAGTTCTCTGTACAGATCCGCTTCTGTCGGAATCGTCAGTTTGAACATGATTCTGACATCCGGATCCAGTTTCGCGAGATGTTCTTTAAAGCACTCCTTCAGGAAAGCCTCTGTCTTTGCCTTGTTTGGATTATTGATATCCACTTCCGGCTCCAGGATCGGTACCAGACCATGTGCCCACACCTTCAGTCCCAGTTCGAACTGCTGGTCCACAACGGCTCTGATGCCCTTTTCATTATAATCATAGATGACCGAACGTTCCTTGGTTCCGAAGATATGGCGCTCTTTTACAGCATGCTCCAGTGTTTCGTCCAGATCCGGGATCGGCTTCATGAGTTTGACATTGTCCTGTTCATCCGCAAGGCCTTTGTCGATCTTGAGGATTGGAATGATTCCCTTTTCTTCCCAGAGATAATCCGCTGTATACTTCCCTTCGATCTTACGTTCCATCGTCTGCTGGAACAGAATCGCAGCCAGGACTTTGTCGCTGCTGAAGGACGGATTGGTGATGATCCTGGTTCTCATCTCGTGAACGAGGTCAAACATCTCATCTTCGCCGTTATATGCGGATTCTTCGATACCATATGCTCTGAGGGCTTTCGGTGTGGAACCGCCGCTCTGGTCGAGGGCTGCGATAAAGCCTTTCGCAGAATGCATACGTTCAAACTGCTCCTGATTCATAAACCTGCCTCCTTGAGGTAAAAATCTGCGCATCCATGTCATCACACAGATTCCAGAGAATTCTAACGATTTGTACGGTCCTTCTGTCCGTACCTGAGATCTATTTTAATCTTTACAGCATTTGAAGTCAACCACTCCCCTGAGGGAGCTTCCGGAAGTCTGGCGTCAGTCCTCCATAGCTTCCAGTTCTTCCAGGAACATGCCGAAATAATCATTCCAGCTGC
>CAMNJG010000044.1 GCA_946541285.1 uncultured Clostridia bacterium | reverse complement strand
AAGCGACGAAGAATCTTTATAAGATCCTTCGCTGCGCTCAGGATGACAGGACAGAATGTACGACTCGCGATCCATCACTAATCAATGCGGAAGAACCAAAAAAATGAATAAAAGGCGATTTTGTGAAAGCATCCTTTCACAAAATCGCCTTTTTTGCTAAAATGTGAAATGAACTGATTTTCAGGGGATATACGGTGTTTGCCGGTAAAACCTATAAAGGGGAAATTGACTTTGTCGCGATTAAAAATGGAAAAAAGTGTTTCATCCAGGTATCCTATATGATGGTCAATGAAGAGACGATCCACAGAGAGTTTGGCGCGTACGAAAAAATAACGGATGCGTCGCCAAAGTATGTGATGTCATTAGATAAGATCGATCTCAGTCATGATGGCATTGTTCATCTGAATATTATTGATTTCCTGCTGGGAAATCGTGATCTGATGCTGACGTAGGAACGATGCAAAAAAACGTTGACATCCCGATAAAGCGGATGTATATTATCAGCAATAACAATTACTTTTCTGCTTTAATACGGATCTTCGGTAAAATCGAAGGACGGTATCAGGAACTGCGCCGGAAAAGCATCCGGGACAGCTCCGTCGGAGGCATCCCATGGCAATGACAGTGATGAGAAACGGTTACGCATACGCATATACTGGCAACTTTTATGGTCTGTTTACATCTTTTACAGGCTATTTTTGGCGTACCGTAAAACTCATGACCGTCCGGAGCGCATCCGAATCCGAGAACCGTGGCTGACAGAGACCGACAGTGTCAGACCAGAGCAGAGCATCATCAGAGGATTGAGGGCCATCCGGGTGTACCGGATGGCCTTTTTGAATTCTTTCAAGGAGGAACCCATGGTCATTATTTTAAATGAAACAGCACCGGAAATCGAAGTACAGGAACTGGAACAGTTTCTTTCCGCGTACAATGTACAGATCAAGCCGACGGTCGGTGAGCATACGGTCATCTGGGGCCTGATCGGGGATACATCCAAGATCGATCTGGACACCCTTCTGACGTATCCCTGCGTCAATGACGTCAAGCGGATCCAGGAACCGTTTAAAGCCGCGAACCGGAAGTTCCATCCGGAGCCGACGACTGTAAAAATCGCGGAAGGCATCGAAATCGGCGGCGGTCATTTCCAGGTCATTGCCGGACCGTGCTCCGTCGAGACGGAAGAGCAGATTACAGAAGTAGCCAGAGACGTTCAGGCGGCTGGTGCCAGACTGCTCCGGGGCGGTGCGTTCAAGCCGAGGACCTCCCCATACGCGTTCCAGGGTCTCCGGGCTGAAGGGCTGGAGCTTCTCCTGGAAGCGAAACAGGCGACCGGGATGCCGGTCGTGACGGAAATCATGAGCGCGGCGCATCTTCCGCTCTTTAAAGATGTCGATGTGATCCAGGTGGGCGCGAGAAACATGCAGAACTTTGAGCTGCTGAAGGAACTCGGAAAACAGGACAAGCCGATCCTGCTGAAGAGAGGCCTGGCCAACACGATCGAAGAGTGGCTGATGAGTGCGGAATATATCATGTCCGAAGGAAATCAGAACATTATCCTCTGTGAGAGGGGCATCCGGACTTTTGAGACAGCAACCCGGAATACCCTGGATCTGTCTGCGATTACCGTACTGAAAGAAAAAACGCACCTGCCGGTCATCGTGGATCCGAGCCATGCCACCGGTGTCAGAAGATATGTGGAATCCATGGCGCTGGCCGCAGTGGCCGCGGGAGCGGACGGCCTCATCATTGAAGTACACAATAATCCGCAGAAGGCACTCTGCGACGGAGCGCAGTCATTGACACCGGGACAGTTTGAGAATACAATGAAAAAAGTCGAAAAACTGAGAAACTTTATGATATCGGAAATTTTTTGATTATGAGAAAGAAAATACGCGTCAGAGCCGGAGACGGCTATGACTTTATCATCGGAGACGGTCTGCTGTCCAGCGCAGGAGAGCTGACCGCCTCGGTCCTGAACGCGGACCGGATCGCGGTCTTCACCGATTCCAATGTAGCGCCGCTTTTCGCGGATGATCTGGAGAAACGTCTGCAGAAGCAGCGCTTCCAGACATGCCGTTTCGTCTATGAAGCCGGGGAGCGGTCCAAAAATCTGGATACGGTCTCCGCTTTCCTGGATTTTATGGCGGAACATGACCTGAAGAGAGGTGACGCCGTCATCGTCCTTGGCGGCGGTGTCGCCGGAGATATGGGAGGCTTTGCGGCTTCGATCTATCAGCGGGGGATCAAATTCATGCAGATCCCGACGACCGTCCTGGCAGCGGTGGATTCTTCCGTTGGCGGCAAGACCGGCGTGGACACAAAGTACGGGAAAAACCTGACCGGTACCTTCTGGCAGCCTTCCCTGGTGCTCTGTGACACCGACACGTTCCGGGCACTGAGCCCGGATGATGTGCTGGATGGTTACGCGGAGGTCATCAAATCCGCGGCCATCCGAGGGCCACGCATTTTCAGTGACCTGGAGGAGGGAAAGTTCCACACCGCCATGCCGGACATCATCGCCCGCTGCGTGAATATCAAAAGCGATGTGGTGCACGAAGACGAGAGAGAGTCCGGTGTGCGGCGGATCCTCAATTTCGGCCATACCATGGCCCACTCCATCGAACTGAAGAGTGATTATCAGATCAGCCACGGCAAAGCGGTGGCCATCGGTATGCTGATGGTCACAAAAGCCAGCGAAAAACACGGGCTGACCGAACCGGGCACTTATGATCGTCTGTATCAGCTGATCCACGGGGAAGGTTACCGTACAGAAACGGATATCCCGCTGGAGGAACTCTGCGAAGCGGCCCGCCATGATAAAAAAACCACTGGCGATTCGATCCACCTTGTTTACCTGGAAAAGATCGGCAGTGCGAAAACGAAGAAAGTCCGGCTGGACGACCTTTACGAATTTATGAATGTATAGCAATAACAGGACAGGAGTGACTGAAATGGATATCGTTGTTTATCCCGGCAAACTCAGAGGCACCGTAAAAGCGCCTCCTTCCAAATCCATGGCCCACAGAGCCCTGATCTGCGCGGCTCTGGCAGAGGGGGAATCTGTCGTTCACGGGATTTCCGCCTCACAGGATATGGAGGCAACCCTCAGCTGCATACAGGCCATGGGCGCGCAGGCCGAACGTGATGGTGAAAAAGTCCGCATTACCGGGATCGGTGGACGGCTGGCCGGGGAAGGAGCCGCTGCTCCTGATGCTGCGTCGTCTCCTGTACTGGACTGCGGCGAGAGCGGCTCCACGTTCCGGTTCCTGCTGCCTGTCGCGGCAGCGGCCGGGATCCCGGCGGAATTTACCGGCAGAGGAAGACTTCCGGAACGGCCTGTGACCGAACTGGCGGATGAACTGAGGAGCCATGGCATTACGTTCCTGCCGGATGACCGGGACACACTGCCGTTTTCCATTCAGGGCAGGCTGCAGCCGGGTGTATACAGCCTCCCGGGCAATGTCAGTTCCCAGTATTTTTCCGGCCTGCTGTTCGCTTTGCCGTTACTGGAAGAAGACAGTGAGATCCGGATCGAAGGGGAGATGGAATCCTCGGGTTATCTGGATCTGACGGTTGATATGCTTTATCAGTTTGGTATCTCCATCCGGCGTACGGAAAACGGCTTCCAGGTGAAGGGCGGACAGCATTACCGGGCATCCGAGGTATGGGTTGAAGGAGATTATTCCAACGCGGCCTTCTGGCTGGTGGCCGGGGCGACAGGCTCGGAGATCGCGGTACAGGGCCTGGACCGTTACAGCCGGCAGGGAGACAGTGTGATCCTGGAGATTCTGGAAGAGGCCGGAGCTGCTGTGACCTGGTCGGATGACACGGTCCGTGTCAGGGGATACGGCCTGGAGAGCCTGGTGATCGACTGTGGAGAGATTCCGGACATCGTCCCGATCCTGGCGGTCGCGGCGTGTACGTCTGAGGACCAGAGCGGCTTTGTCAACGCGGGACGGCTGCGTCTGAAGGAAAGCGACCGGCTTTCCACGACGGCTTCCATGCTGGCGATGCTGGGAGCGGATATCACGCTCTGTGGTGACAAGATGGACATATATGCTCCGGAAGGGCTGGAAGGCGAAGCCGTCATTAACGGTGCCAATGACCACCGGATTGTGATGTCCGCGGCGATCGCGGCCCTGCGCTGTGAGAATGCCGTCAAGATTACCGGGGCGGAAGCCGTGAACAAGAGTTATCCGGACTTTTTCGAAGTATTCCGGTCACTGGGAGGGAGAGCCGATGTCATCTCAGATCGGTAGGAAACTGAAGGTTTCGATTTTCGGAGAATCGCATGGCAGAGGGATCGGCGCGGTGATCGACGGCTTCCCGTCCGGTATGACCATCGATCAGGAGAAGCTGGCCCGTTTTATGGACCGCCGCCGGCCGGGAAAGGATAAGACCAGTACTCCGCGCAGAGAAACTGATCAGCCGGAGATCCTGTCCGGCGTCCTGGACGGCGTGACCTGCGGGACTCCCATTGCCGCGGTGATCGCCAATAAAGACCAGCATTCCGCGGATTATAAAAATGTGGCGCATGAGGCGCGTCCCGGCCATGCGGATTATACAGGCTATCTGCGGTATGACGGACACAATGATGTCCGCGGCGGCGGGCATTTTTCCGCCAGACTGACCGCGCCCCTGGTTTTTGCCGGGGGGCTCTGCCTGCAGTATCTGGAACAGCGTGGCATTTATGTCGGCGCGCATCTGGCCTCCGTTGCGGAGGTACAGGATGACCGTTATGATCCCTGTGAACTGACAGCAGAGGAGTTGCTGGCCCCGGGGCAGCGCGCGTTTCCTGTGCTCCGGGAGAGCGCGGAAGCAGAGATGCGTGATGTGATCGAACAGGCCCGCCAGGCAGGAGATTCGGTCGGTGGCGTGGTGGAAGTCGCGGTAACCGGGATGCCGGCAGGAGTCGGGTCCCCGGTGTTTGATTCCGTTGAGGGCAGGCTCGCGTATGGATATTACGGGATTCCGGCGGTAAAGGGCGTTTCCTTTGGTGCCGGTTTCCGCGCGTCAGAGATGCGTGGCAGTGAAAATAACGACGAATTTTATATCCGGGACGGAATCGTCCGGACCCGTACCAATCATCATGGCGGGATCCTGGGCGGTATTACCAGCGGCATGCCGGTGATGGCCTGCATCGCGTTTAAACCGACACCGTCGATTGCGATTCCTCAGAAGACCGTGGATTATGTCCGGATGGAGGAAACCGTCATGCAGGTAAAAGGCCGGCATGATCCGTGTGTGGCAGTCCGGGCCGTCCCGGTAGTGGAAGCAGTGACAGCGATTGTGATAACCGATCTGCTGCTGGAAGAAGGAAAATGACAATGACAGAGACAAACAGCCTGGAGGAGATCCGTGCCAGGATTGACGAAATTGACCGGGAAATGCTGACGCTTTTCTGCAGGAGAATGGAACTGGCCGCGGAGGTAGCCGCGTATAAACGCGCTCATGGGCTTCCGACGCTCCGTCCGGAAAGAGAACAGGCAATCCTGGAGCGTGCCGCGGCAGACGCGCCACCGGAACTGTCTTCTTATGCCCGCCGCTGTTTTGACGGGATCATGGGACTCAGCCGGGAATATCAGGACGAGTTGAGAAATAAAGAGGCAGCAGAGTGAATACAGTCATTCGCGCGGAAGGACTGAGTTTTGTCTATGGCTGGGAAAAGGACCGGGAGCATCCTGTTTCGGAAAAAGTACTGGATCAGGTCGACCTGGCCATCGAAGAAGGGCAGTCCATCGTGATTCTGGGAGAAAACGGCTCCGGAAAATCCACTCTGGCGCGCTGCCTGAACGCGCTGCTCTGTCCGACCGGCGGAAGGGTACTGGTCAGGGGCATGGATACCGCTGAGGAGCAGAATCTGTACGCGATCCGCAGTACCGTCGGGATTGTTTTTCAGAATCCGGACAATCAGATTGTCTCTTCGATCGTCGAGGAAGACGTGGCTTTCGGACCGGAAAATCTGGGGATCCCCACGGAGGAGATCCGTCTCAGAGTGGACAGGGCCCTGAAAGATGTAGGCCTTTATGAGATGCGCGGCCGTTCCACGTATCAGCTCTCCGGCGGCCAGAAGCAGAGAATCGCGATCGCGGGAGTACTGGCCATGAGGCCGGCCTGTATGATTTTTGATGAATCCACTGCGATGCTGGATCCCCGGGGGCGGAAGGATGTCCTGAACATCATGGAGCAGCTGCGCGCGGAGGGGATGACGACCATCCTCATCACGCATTTTATGGAAGAAGCTGTCCGCGCGGATCGTGTGCTGATTATGAAAAAAGGAAAGATCATCGCGGATGAGCCGCCGGAAAAAATCTTTTCCAGAGAAGAACTGGTCCGGGAAGCCGGTCTGGAACTTCCGCCCGCGATCCGGATCAGAAATCTGCTCCGGCGGAACGGGGTGCCGGTTCCTGACCGGATCCTCGGGATGGAGGCGCTGGCGGACTGGCTCTGTGCCAGGAAAAAGGATGCGGGAGGAGGAAGTCATGAAGATTGAAGTACAGCACCTTTCCTGCATCTATAACCGCGGGACCGCAGGGGAAGTCCGGGCGCTGGATGATATCAGTTTTACCATCGAATCCGGCAGCTTTACCGGGATCATCGGTCATACCGGTTCCGGCAAATCCACACTGGTACAGCACCTGAACGGCCTGATGAAGCCTTTTTCCGGAAAGGTTTTACTGGGAGACACTGATATCGGCGCGTCCGGTGTGCATATGGCGGAGATCCGCCGCCGGGTCGGTCTGGTGTTCCAGTATCCGGAATACCAGCTTTTTGAAGAAACCGTGGCGGAAGATATTGCCTTTGGCCCGAAAAATATGGGACTGGATGAACAGGAGCAGGAGGACAGGGTTCGTGAAGCCATGGCGACCGTGGGACTGGATTATGCGGAATTCGCTTCCCGTTCTCCGTTTGAGCTGTCCGGCGGGCAGAAGCGCAGAGTGGCGATTGCCGGTGTCATTGCCATGCGGCCGGATGTCCTGATTCTGGACGAACCGGCTGCGGGACTGGATCCGGCCGCGCACCGGGAGATGCTCCGGATGATCAGCCGGTTTCATCAGGAAAGAGGGTGCACGATTTTGCTGGTTTCCCATAATATGGATGATGTGGCAGAGTACTGCGGACAGGTTCTGGTCATGGATCAGGGGAAACTTCTTTATTCCGGAACACCGCGGGAAGTCTTTGCCCACAGAGAGGAACTGGAAGCCATCGGGCTGGGGCTGCCTGCGGGAGCAGAACTGCTTCATCTTATGAACCAGCGGGGCGCGGAGCCGGGCGGAAAAGGAGCCCTGACGGATGCGGAAGCTGCGGCTGCTGTACTGGAATGGCTCGGAAAGCAGGAAACATGCTGAGAGATATTACACTTGGACAGTATTATCCGGTTGACTCCGTGATTCACAGACTGGATCCCCGGGTGAAGATTATCGCGGTCTTTACCTGGCTGGTTCTTATTTTTTTTATCCGGGACTTTACCGGATACATTTTTGTTACCGCTGTCCTGGCAGTGGTGACGGCGGTCTCCCGGGTGCCGGTCCGTTTCATGGCCAGGGGGATGCGGCCGATCCTTTTTATTCTGCTGTTTACGTTCGTCATCAATCTGATCACGTATCCGGGGACGGTCCTGGCGCGTCTGGGGCCGGTGACCATCACAGATACCGGGCTGCAGCAGGCGGTGTTTATCGCGATCCGCCTGATCCTGCTGATCTTTGGGACCTCTCTTCTGACGTATACGACCAAACCGGTCGGACTGACTGACGGGTTTGAGGCGATCCTGAGCCCGCTGTCCCGGATCGGGGTTCCTTCCCATGAAATCGCGATGATGATGTCCATCGCGCTGCGCTTTATTCCGACATTACTGAGTGAAGCGGACAAGACGATGAAGGCACAGCAGGCGAGAGGAGCGGACTTTGAGAGCGGTGGCCTGATCCACCGGGCCAGAAGCATGATGCCGCTGCTCATCCCCCTGTTTGTGAACGCTTTCCGGATGGCCGCGGATCTGGCGATGGCCATGGAAGCGCGCTGTTATCATGGCGGAAAGGGAAGAACCCGCCTGCATCCGATGAAGTTCGCGGCCCGCGACTATGCAGCCTGCGCGCTGCTGATCCTGTTCGCGGTGCTGGTGATTGTACAGTCCAGGGGGCTGCTGCCGATTCCTCAGATCTGGAAACTTTAGCTAAGATCATGTTTTCAGGGACTGCAAACCAATGTTATTTAATTAAGCATGTCATCCTGAACGGAGCGTAGCGGAGTGAAGGATCTTTACAAATTTTTTCCTGCTTCTCAGAGTGACACGTTTTTTGCCCTAATGACATTGGCTGTAAACAGAAACAACAGGGAGATTTATGAGACAGAGAAGAATCAAAGGACTCGAAGAAAAGCTCCGGCGCTATAACGGAGGTGTGGAACTGGATCCGCGGCTGCTGAAAGGCCGCTGGAACCGGATCTTTGTGAAAGAACAGCCGCTGTATCTGGAACTGGGCTGCGGCAAGGGGCAGTTCGCTTCTTCTGTGGCTGACGCCCGTCCGGAGCACAATATCCTGGCAGTCGAAGGCAACCGCAACGCAATGCTGCGGGCTTTGCAGAAAGCTGCCCGCCGCTATGTTGATTATGATACCACCCGGCAGACAGGAAGCCGGGAAACCCCTCCTTTTGAGATGCTGCTCCCGGAGGGTGTTTTCGCCGCGGATCCGGAGAAGGCCGGGATCGAAACTGTGGAGCTGGAAGCGCCGCTTTATAAAACGAGTGAAGCGGACTGTGTGTATTGCGTTACGCCGAATCTGAGTTTTGTCAATATGTATCTCCGGCATGTGGAGGACTGCTTCGCGGAGCAGGAACTGGAGGGGATTTACCTGAATTTCAGTGATCCCTGGCCCAAGGCGCGGCAGGCGTCCCGCAGGCTGACACACCGGGGCTTTCTGGAAGGATACCGCCGGGTACTTCGTCCCGGAGGATACCTGGAATTCAAGACGGACAATGAGGGCCTGTTCCGGTTTTCAGTAGAGGAATTCCGGGAGACCGGCCTGGAGATCATCGAGTATACGGAGGATCTGCACGCGCCGGGCAGCCCGTACCGCTCCGCGGCGTTCATGACAGAATATGAGCAGAAGTTTTCCGCGGAAGGCAAACCGATTTTCTACTGTAAAGTACAGTTTCCGGGATGAAAAAAGAACAGAACGTGTATTACATAAAAACAGCCCGTCCCAGGGGATCGTCCCCGGGACGGGTTCTGTCATTTTATAATTAGTGTCTGCTCATTAAGTCCCCGTCGGACTTAATGATGCAGGCAGAATAA
>CAMNJG010000043.1 GCA_946541285.1 uncultured Clostridia bacterium | reverse complement strand
TCGTCGCTTCGCTCCTCAGAATGACAGAATGTACTAATGGTTGCGGAAGAACCATTAAATTACACAGTTCCCTATCATTTTACAGATCCTTAAAATGGAACTGGCTGGCGCCGGAGGCGTAATCCCCGACAATCTGCCCGTTTCCGTACAGTCTGTATTTATACGTTACCAGTCCTTCCAGGCCTACCGGTCCCCTGGCATGGAGCTTTCCGGTACTGATCCCGACCTCTGCCCCGAATCCGTAACGGAAACCATCGGCGAAGCGGGTGGAACAGTTCCGGTATACTCCGGCAGAATCCACCAGATCCATGAAATGCTCCGCTGCCGCGTCATCCTGTGTGAGGATGGAATCCGTGTGATGCGATCCGTAGCGGTTGATATGCTCAATCGCTTCATCGATCGTTTCTACAATTTTCGCGGAAACGATCAGATCCAGGTATTCTGTCCGGAAATCTTCTTCGGTGGCATCCGCGCATTCCGCGAACTGCTGCACCTCCGGTGTCCCCCTGAGTTCCACCTGGTGCTCCCGGAGAGCCGCCGCCAGAGCCGGCAGGAGTTTCTCTGCCGCTTCCCTGTGGACCAGCAGGGTTTCCACGGTATTGCACGCTGCCACATACTGGGTCTTCGCGTCGATGATGACCCTGACCGCCATGTCAACGTCCACATCTTTATCAACATAAATGTGGCACACACCATCCGCGTGCCCCATGACCGGGATACTGGTATGATCCATGATATAGCGTACAAATTCGTTGGATCCTCTCGGAATCAGGAGATCCACCGCGTCATCGCATTTCAGGAGCTGATCGATATCATCGTGTGTCTCCGCCAGCATCATGCTGCCCTCCGGAATCCCGGCTCTGAGCGCTGCCTGGTAAATCACCTCAAACAGCTTCCGGTTTGTCCGCAGCGCCTCGCTGCCACCTTTCAGGACCACACAGTTACCACTTTTAATACAGAGGGAAGCCACCTGTACCATGGCATCCGGCCTGGCTTCAAAAATGACGCCGATCACACCGATCGGTACCGTCTGTCTCACCAGCGTGAGACCTTCATCCAGCTGTCGCTTCAGCTGAACGACCCCGACAGGGTCCGGCAGTCCTACCAGTCCGCTGAGTTCCGCAAGGACATCACTGATCTTTTCATCTCCGAATTTCAGACGCTTCATGACCGGATCCGGAATCCCCTTCGCGGCCGCCGCGGCCATATCCGCTTCATTTTCTGCTTTGATGTCTGCCTGATTCGCTTCAATCGCGGCCGCGATTTCCCGTAAGGCCGCGTTACGTGTCTCAACCGGTGTGTTGGCCATCTGCGGGCAGACAGCTTTCATCGCAAGCGTTTTTTCTCTTATGCTCATTTTGTTTTCCTCCCGGCACAGCCCGGCTGCAAAAAACAATAACTTTTATGATTCCTTTATTTTCGGTCTTTTGGGATGACGGGTCATTCCCATATGGCACATCATCCAGTCAAAAGCTGCCCTGAAAAGGTCAGTTCTCCGAGCAGGCGGATTGTCAGCTGCCTCGCCAGCCGGTTTACTTCATGATACTGAATGTTTTTTTCCGGATCCCGCAGAATCAGGTAGCCGCTTTCATAACCGGCAAGCTCCTGTAATTGCGGCAGATCAGCGTCAAGAGCCTTCAGATCCGCCACACTGTATCCTCCGACAGTTTCCACAGGAATCCGGATTGAGAAATCACCATCCGCCGAAAGTTCTGCGTCTGTTCCGCGTTCAAAACCACGATACGGTTCAGGATCCCCGGAAACGGTCCCCTCGATACTCACGCCCCGGTTTCCCGCGAGGATCCTGCGGATCACCGCCCGGTTTTTCTCCTGAAACACAGGAAAGCCTTCATGATACATGATCTCATGCAGATCCAGATAACGGAGGGCGCTCATGATCTCTGACAGTTTTACGATATCGTCCCGGTTATGCAGGAGAATCGTATCCAGCAGTCCTTCCCGGTTCCTCCCGCTGCTCCGCAGGTACTGGCTGTAAAGCCGGACACTTTCCGCGCCATCGATCGTGTCACGGCGTGTCTGGCCGATTCCCAGGTAGCGTTCCACCGTTTTCTGCTTCAGGTCCGGCAGGATCGCGGACAGACCGGAATACTTCTTCAGGATCCGGTAAAGATCAAACGAAACGCACCGTTGCAGCCCGGAGACATCCAGACGGTGAAGCGCCATCCTTTTTCTGATAAACGGCAGATCGAAGGAATTTCCGTTATACGTTACAATGACCGGATACTGGATCAGCATACCGGCGTATCGGTCCAGCAGTTCCGCTTCATCCTCCGGATTATCCGCGAAATACTGCACCGCCAGGCGATTTTCGCCATCCCGGACCACCAGACCTCCCAGGATCACCTGACTCCCCCTGGGAGAAAGTCCTGTCGTTTCAATGTCTGCCACCACCGTATGCCGCGGCGTAAAGTATTCCTCCAGAATCCGGGAACGGAACATGGAACCACTGATATTTTCCTGTATGATCCGCATGGATGCCTCTCTTTCCGATCCGCCCATCTGTATCAGGATTTGCGCAGAAAAATCTGAGCAGATCCTGACGCTGTTTTCGCATATATCAGATTTTTAATTTTACCACAATCGCCAGTGTTTTTCACCTGTTCCGGATCTCCACCGGAATAAAACAGCAGAGGATGAACACCCGCGCAAGGTATCCATCCCCCGTTTCCTCTATTTTTCATCACGTGAATTCTACTGTGGCCGTTTTCTCATAAAGGCACGTGACGCTCCCTTTCAGGAACAGCGGCCCATCCGGCGAGGCGGAGATTTCCAGCACGCCGCCGGGCTGTCTGAGCGAAAGGGTCAGTGGCTTCCCCTGCTTTTGTGAGAGCCACGCGCCCGTCGCGGTCGTCCCGCTGCCACAGGCGCTTTCCCAGAAAAGTGTATCCGCTGCCGGAACATACACCAGCGGTGTCAGCCGGCCTTCCTCCTGATCGAGGAACATCAGTCCCAGCGCGTCCGCCTGCAGATAACGGCACCATTCCTTCGCCAGCCTTCCGGCCTGATCCCCTGGAACCTGCTGCTGTTCCAGGATCACATGGGAAATCCCCTGGAACGCGACCACCGGGTACGCCTGTCCGCCGGGGAATTTCACAGTTTCCACAGAACAGGGGCGCGGCATCTCCACAATCCCCTGCCATCCTCCGGCGGTCTGCCTCTCCAGCTGAACCGACACGGGTTCAGACGCACCGGACACTTTTACCGTAAAGCGGCCGGCAGAAACGCCTGTGTGGACGGCCCGGTACGCCGCGGCACTCATCGCCGCGTTTCCGCAGAATTCCCCTCCGGCCATCCGGAGCGAGAGATCACAGCCCTCCGCGGAAGAGAGGAACCCGGCCTGCTCTGCCGAAGATTCCCTTTCCATCAGCTGCGCCGCCACCGCCGGCTGACATTCCACCGGCACAGGATCTTCCACCAGGATCGTCCGGTTTCCTGTCGGATCCATCAGTACATATCGAATGTCCCGGGTCATTGCTGATAATTCCGCAGGAACTGCTTCGTCCTCTCCTGCTGAGGGTTCTCGAAGACCTGCTCCGGTGTCCCCTGCTCCACGATCACGCCGCCGTCCATGAAGATGACGCGGTTGCTGACCGCTTTCGCGAATGGCATCTCGTGTGTCACGACCACCATCGTCATTTTTTCCTCCGCCAGCTGACGGATGACTTTCAGGACTTCCCCGGTAAGTTCCGGATCCAGGGCGCTGGTCGGCTCATCGAAGAAGAGGATCGACGGTTTCAGCGCCAGTGCCCGGGCGATGGCAACACGCTGCTGCTGTCCTCCCGACAGCTGACATGGATACGCGTCCGCCCTCTTGGTCAGATCCATTTTTTTCAGGATCTCCTCCGCTTCCGCGAAAACTTCCTCTCTGGAGCGCTTCTGGACATGAAGCGGCGCGTCCGTGATATTTTTCATGACTGAATAATGCGGGAACAGATTGAACTGCTGGAAGACCAGTCCGAAATTCTGCTTCATTTTCCGCAGTTCCGCGTTGCCGACATACTCCGCTGTCCCCTGCGCATTGGTGGTCACTGCCGGGACATCCAGGTAGCTGATTTCTCCGGCATCGATCCGTTCAAGGAACGTCGCGCACCGCAGCAGCGTACTTTTTCCGGAACCACTTGGGCCGATAATACTGATGACCTCACCCGGACTGACCTGCAGGCTGATATCCCTGAGTACCTCCAGCTGGCCGAACGATTTTTTGATTCCTTTCATTTCCAGGACCATTTCATCACCCCCTTATTGATAGTAATCGAATGCTTTTTCGATCCGTTCCATGATAAAGGCCACAAGATAATTCGCAATAAAATAGAACACCCCTGCCACAACATACGGCGTGAAGGAAGTCTGCGAGGCCGCGATCTGCTTGGCCAGCGCGAACATTTCATTGTACGCCAGCGCGAACGCGAGGGACGTATCTTTGACCAGGGTGATGACTTCGTTGGTAATGGCCGGCAGGATCGTCTTGATCACCTGCGGCAGAATGATCTTGAAAAACGTCTGTACTTTATTATAGCCGAGTACATCCGCGGCTTCGTACTGTCCATTCGGGATCGCTTCGATCCCGCCACGGTAAATCTCCGCGAAATACGCGGCGTAGTTCATCGTAAAACCAATAATAATTGCAGTAAAACGGTATCCGCGGATCGACATCCCAAACAGATAATACGGACCGAAATACCATGCCAGGAGCTGCAGCATCAGTGGTGTGCCGCGCATGACCGCGATGTAGATTTTCATGATCCACCGTACCACGGAAAAACGTGAACGGCGTAACAGCATGACGATCATTCCCAGAGGCATGGAAAACAGGACTGTCAGGAAAAAGATGGCGCTGGTGCGCAGCATTCCTTCTCCCATCGTCGTAAGCATGGTAGCCCAGGACATAAAAACTAACCTCCTTCAGAACTGCGTGAAATCCGTATTCCTTAAAAAAGGGTGTCGTATCTACGCGAAACCGACACCCTCTCATTGGACAAATATCAGATTTTGTACAGCTTCACGTCAGTTCTATCCTTCGGAACTGTACCTTAATAACTTGCACAAGTTATTTCCAGACACTTCCTTCTCAGGGACAGAATGTTCCCTGAAGCACTTTCATCTGTATCAGGACTCGTCGGCAATCAGGTAGGCGCCGGAAGTCATATCAATCGCGATGGCATCGATCGCGCCGGCCTTCAGGTCGTTGTACGCTACTGTATAGGTCTCATAAGTTTTGAGTTCGCTGAAGGTTTTTGCCAGATCTGCCTGACTGTCTTCCAGCATTTCCGCCGCAGACGTATCGATCTGTACACCGACGACCTTGCCGCTGAGATCCGCCAGAGTCTTGATGCCGGAATCCGCCGCTACCAGGATGCCCTGCGTGTTATTGGAATAAGTGATACCCCAGGTATACTTGTCTTCACGGCCTTCCTTGGTGAAACCGGACCAGATGCAGTCACAGCTGCCCGCGTTCAGTTCCATATCCTTCGCTTCCCAGTTCAGAGGAACCGCTTCATACTTCCAGCCGAGATATTCACAGGCAGCCTGGCAGACTTCGACATCGAAACCGCCTACGGTACCATCTTCCTTCAGATAGGAGTATGGCGGATAGGAAAGGTCAAAACCGTGTTTGAAAGTATAGTTGCTGTCGCCGGAACCCTGGGCCGGAATATCGGACTGGTCGATATCTTCTGCCTTCAGACAGAGATAATCTTTGATATCCGGATATTTCGCGGCAATTTCATCAAACTTGCCGTTCAGGACCAGTGCTTTTACCGCGCCGCTGACGGTTTTCGCCAGTTCTTCATCTCCCAGACGGAAACCAATCGCGTAGGTTTCCACACCCAGATCTTCTTCCAGGAATACATACTTCGCGTTACCCGCATCGGATGAAGAAGCGGAACCACCCGTTGTTGAGCCGCCTCCGCAGGCACTCAGTGACAGTGTCATCACCAGCGCGAAAACGAGGCAAAGAGTTTTTTTCATGTTCATTTGATTCCTCCATTAGAAACAAGAATTGAATGAGCATACGCGCATGCTCACCAGCCGTTCTACAATACTGTAATATAGTAGCACACCACCAGAATGAAGTAAAGTTTTTTATGGCCGGATCAGGCCTTCCAGCGTTTCAAACAGTGCCTCCGGCTGTACCGGTTTACTCAGGTGCGCGTTCAGGCCGGCCTGCAGGCTGCGCTGCACGTCCTCATCAAAAGCGTTGGCCGTCAGCGCGATGATCGGGATTTCCTTCGCGTCACTTCTGTCCATCGCGCGGATGGTTCTGGTTGCTTCGAGCCCGTCCATTTCCGGCATCCGCATATCCATCAGTACCGCGTCATAATAGCCTTCCGGATGGGAAGCGAATTTTTCAACCGCGATTTTTCCGTTTTCCGCGAGATCTGCCTCCATCTCCCGCATCTGGAGGACCATGACCATGATTTCCGCGTTTACCGCCATATCCTCTGCCAGCAGGATATGCCGGCCCTTCAGATCGGCTTTCTGTTCTTCTTTCTTCGAAAAGATTTTTTTCCGTTTGACAGCGGATTTGAATTCCTCCAGAACCGTCGCCGCGAAAAGCGGCTTCGGAATAAAGCTGTCCACTCCGGCATTCTCCGCTTCTTCCAGGATTTCGTCCCAGCGGTAGGCGGTCAGGATAATGATCGCTGACTCATGGCCGATGATCTTCCGCACCTGCCGAGTGGTTTCCACACCATCCATCTCCGGCATCTGCCAGTCCATCAGGATCAGGTTGTACGGGTCCCTCCGCGCGTGGCGGAGACGGACCTTCTCGATCGCCTCCGGTCCGGAGGAAGCCATCTCCGATGCGATCCCGGCCTTTTCCAGGACCAGATGGGCATGCTCACAGGCGATCGGGTCGTCATCGACAATCAGTACGGTCATCTCACCGGGACGGACTTCATCCGCTTCTTCTTCCGCGCCGTTGTGGTCCGCGTCAGAAAGTGTTACCGTGACTGTAAAAACAGAACCTTTTCCTTTCTCACTCTCCACCTCGATGTGGCCGTTCATCATCTCGACAATATTTCTGGTAATGGACAGACCCAGGCCGGAACTGCCGTATTTACTGGTCGTCGAAGCATCCTCCTGGGCAAACGTATCAAAAATACGCGGAAGGAACTCCTTACTCATCCCGATCCCGGTATCCGCGATGATAAAGCAGATCGTCGACTTTCCATCATACTGCGCTTTCCGCTTCACCCGCAGTTCCACTTTCCCGCCTTCCGGGGTAAACTTCACCGCGTTGCCGAGAATATTGATCAGGACCTGCCGGAGCTTCATGTTATCACCAATGTAATAATCATCCACTTCGCTCTCGATCCTGCAGTGATAATCCAGGCCCTTCTCCTGGCACTGACCACTGAACATGGTATTGATGGACTCCAGCATTTTCGGGAAGGAGAATTCTTCGTTTTTCAGGGTCATACGGCCGGACTCGATCCGGGACATATCCAGGATATCATTGATGAGATTCAGGAGATGTTCCGCGGAATCATCGATTTTTTCCAGATACCCCCTGATTTTCGGGGTCACATCCGGATCATTCAGCGCGATATTGTCCAGCCCGATAATCGCGTTCATCGGGGTCCGGATCTCATGGCTCATACTGGACAGAAAAGCGGTTTTTGCCTTGTTTGCCTGCTCTGCGGCAGCCAGCGCGTCGCTGAGCGCCTGGTTCTGGGCCATGGTTTTCCGGGTATCCGCGTCCACATCCACAAAGCCCGCGCCGACGCTGTGTACAAGATGGTCATCCTGTTCACCAGGTTCCTGTACACCGGCAAACCGTACACTTTCATACGACTCTCTCTCATGGCGTTGTACAACGTAAGTGAACGTAATGACAGGACTTTCTTCCAGCGCTTTCCTGATCGCCTCCGGCTGGATGAAACGGAGGAATTCTTCCCGATACGGGTCTGTCACATATCTTTCTGCATATGCCGTGACTGAGGCGAGATAAGGAAAACGGTCGCCAACTTTAAAACCATCATCCAGATCCGTATGGGACTGATAACACACCCCTTCATCTTTGTCCAGTTCCAGATAGTAAACACTCCAGTAGTCGGAAGAAAGAGCGGTAATCATCCGGCTCTGCTGGTTTCTGCGCTTTTCTTCCTCCAGAAGCTGTTCCTGAAGAGCCAGCCGCTGTTCAATTTCCTCCTGCCGGGCCCTGTTCTCCGCGTCGGCCTTCTCCCGCTCCAGGCGGAGCTGTACATTCCGCCTGTTCTGTGACATGATAAATCCAAACATCATCAGGAGCGCGATAATCGTCAGAATGGACTGTATCACACTTCTGAAAATGATGCCTCTGGAAATGGAACTGATTTTATCACTGATCACACTCTCACGAATGAGATAGGTCAGCATCCAGTCCGTCCCATCGACAGGAATATAGCTCAGGGTTTCACGGATTCCATCATAAGTAAACGAAACCTCCGCCCGTTTCCCTTCCTGAAAATCATCTACAAAAGTCTCATAGGAATAATCCTTTTCAAACTCCGCGATCTTCATGGCATCCAGCAGATTGTCCTCCACAGCCAGCCCTCCCAGGACCGTATTGCTCAGGGCAATCCCGTCTCTGGTATAAATATTGCAGAACGTGGTTTCTTCATTGCCGGAAGTCATGGATGCCCCTTCCAGCACATCCTCCATGTTGATTTCCATAAAACAGACGGACAGTGTCTTCCCCTCAAAGGTTTTATGGATCGGCAGCGCGACGACGACCTTTTTATCCGGATTATCCAGATTAAAGATCGAGATGTCCGGCTCGCTGAGCGTTTTATAATCAAACGCGTATTCGCCGATATTATCCTGTGTCCCCCGTGAACTGTATATCAGGCCGTCTGTATCGACAAACGCGAATTTCTCCAGAGTGTAGATGTCTTTCATCCGTTTCTGGTAGGCTTCCATATGCGCTTTGTCGCTCAGATCTTCCTCACTCATCAGGTCCACGGCTTTCTGCAGATCCTTGATGGTATCCTGCAGATTGTTTTCCACCACCTGTTCCCTTCGTCCTGCCAGCTCATTCAGATAAAGAAGGCTGACCGTCCGCACGGCTTTCTCGGTATCCAGTTTCGCGCTCCGGCCCATCCAGACGGTCCCGAGAACCAGGATGATCAGGACAATCAGGCTGCCAGCCACAGCAATCTTCACAGTCTTGTTATTGTTTGCCGCATCCATTCTTTACACACTCCCTGTCACGCTGAAATCCCTGTTTCCTCTGAAAACGGTTTTTCTAAAGAAACGCTGATTTATTCCACTGCTTATCTGTCATCCTGAGCGCAGCGAAGGATCTTTATAAAGATTCTTCGTCGCTTGAACACCTAACCCAACGAACGAAGTGAGTTGCTGGTA
>CAMNJG010000042.1 GCA_946541285.1 uncultured Clostridia bacterium | reverse complement strand
AGGACACGTATATGCATTTCCCCGTTCCCGAACCGGATCAGGATTTCATCCCCCTCTTTCACATCCGTCCCCGGCTTCGCAATCTTATTATTGACGAGAACCCGTTCCTGACTGCAGGCATCATGCGCCAGCGTCCTTCTTTTGATGATTCTCGCGTTTTTCAGATACTTATCAATTCTCATCGTCCCTCACCTCCCTGAGAAAACAAACGCCCTTATTCCGGGTGTCTGAGGATCTCTGTCCATACGAAAAAACTGCTCCCGGAGGAGCAGTCTCTGTATTCATGATTACCACTGGTGCCGCACAGCATATCCTGCAGATCTGCGCTTCCGCGCAGGGATGTCTATTTGTTGACAGCATCCTTTAACGCTTTGCCTGCTTTGAAAACAGGTGCCACGGACGCAGGAATTTCAATCGTCTCCTCCGGTTTGCGAGGATTTCTCCCCTGTCTTGCCTTTCTTTCTTTTGTTTCAAAAGTACCGAAGCCGATGAGCTGGACTTTTTCGCCTGCTACGAGTGCTTCCTCTATGCTGGCGATAATTGCATTTACAGCTGCTTCTGAATCTCTTTTTGTAAATCCGGTCTTCTCTGCGACCTTAGTGATTAATTCCGATTTATTCACGTTGTCCTCCTTAAATAAACCAGTAAGCGCAGGATCAAATCCTGGCTAAGGAGCTGTGCGCAAATAACCTTAATGTACAGGTTATGAAGGCATAGTTCCTACGGTGATGATTCCCGAACGAATCGTTGTCTGCCAGATACGCACTTAGATTTTTACATGGATTGTCTCTGATGTCAACCTAAAATAACGCCGGAACGCATGATTTTACCCGGTTTTTATCACCATTCAGCAATCCATCCGTTTAACTTCGATAAAACGCTGCATCAGGCAGGACTGTTTTGTTTCAGGGGCCCTTTTCAAAACGTTGTGTGTTATGAAAAGGCTGTCCCTGAAACTGTGATACTGTTTTAAGCGGCGTTTTCTCATATGATTGTGGCCGAACGCCGAATTAATGCGTGCTCATTAACCGAATTCTCCTGATATTTCAACACATACCAGCAAAATTCGGTTAATTTGCTGCAAGGTTTTCAGCAAAATCTCAGGAAAATCTTGCAGCAACGGAAATCGGAAACGGGCGATTTCCTGAGCGCAAGCATCAATTAGTGTCTGCCTGTCAGGTTTCTATCTTTTGAAAAACCTGACAGACTGCAGGCTTTTCGTTACATTGCCTGCATCATTAAGCCCGACGGGGGCTTAATGAGCAGACACGAATTATAAAAAGGAACCCCGATACTGCGTCATTTTTTCCGGATTTTCCGGAGAATTCCCGACAGTCGTTTTCCTCCCGGAAACTGCTCCAGTTCTTCTGAAGTTACGATCTTCAGCACAAACACCAGAAGCACGTACAGGAGTATCCCTGCCAGGACAGCCACCCCGGTTCCCGCGATATTTCCCACGACCGGCGACAGCACTCTGAAAAGCAGCCACGCCGCAAACCCCATGATCGCGGACGCGATCCCCGGACGTAAGAAAGTCAGGGAAAGATCAAACCTCGCGCCGGTATGCCGGCGTACCGCCCGTATATTCAGGATGGAAGCGACCAGATAGGCCGACACCGTACCGGCAGCCGCCCCCCGGACATTCCAGAAAGGCAGCCCGGTCAGAAACCAGGTCAGGATCAGCTTGCATCCGGCGCCGATCAGAAGATTGACGACCGGGATCATCTGCCGGCCGATCCCCTGCAGGATTCCGGTCAGTGTCTGTACTGAGGAAAGGAATACGACACCAACAGCCAGCACGGCCAGAATTCCGGCCGCGCTGACCGCGCTTTCTTTCTGCGCGGGGAAAAGCAGCAGCATCACCGGTTCCGCCAGGGCCAGCATCCCCGCCGCGCAGGGAAACCCGACGATCATGGCCATCCGCAGCCCGGTTTCGGTATTCTGCTTCACCGTTTTCCGGTCCTTTACCTGATGCGCCGCGGCGATGGCCGGTACCAGACTGAGCGCGATACTCTGCGTCAGAACCTGCGGCAGATTGATCAGCGACGCCGCGAATCCGGAGAGCTGCCCGTAGAGGCGGTTGGCTTCTTCCGGGGAGAATCCCGCCACTGTCAGCCTGCCCGGTACCAGCAGGAGATCGATCATATTCATCACCGGCATCACGGAAACCCCGACAGTAATCGGTACCGCGATCACCACGATCTTTTTGATAATGGAACGGGCATCTTCCCGTGGATTCTCCGCCGGGGTACTCCGCACGGCGTCCAGGACAGAACTTCTTCGCCGGAAATAAATGACCAGGATCACCAGCAGCCCGGACAGTCCCCCCGCTACCGCGCCAAAGGACGCGCCCGCGGCAGCGTATTCAATGCCACGGGGGAGCAGCAGTACTGCCAGTGCCAGACCCGATACCACCCGGAAAAACTGCTCGGCTACCTGCGATACCGCTGTCGGCATCATATCCTGCAGTCCCTGGAAATAGCCCCTGAACGCGGCCATCATGGAAATCAGCAGCAGCGCCGGCGAAATCGCGCGGATCGCGTACACTGCCCGTTCCGAGGAAAATCCGGCGAAAAACGGCGCTCCCAGCAGCAGGATCAGAAAGCCCGCCATCCCGATGGCTGCCAGCAGCCCAAAGGAAAGCCGGAACACGCGGAAAGCTTCTCTGTGATTTCCCTCCGCAGTCTGTTCCGAGACCAGACGGGCGATCGCGGTCGGAATCCCCGCTGTCGAAATCGCCAGCAGAAGTACGTACACCGGATAAGCCGTCTGGTAATACCCCATCCCGGTATCCCCGATGATGTTGCCCAGCGGTATGCGGAAGAAAGCTCCCAGAATCTTGACAATCACGCCGGCCGCTCCCAGGATGACCGCGCCTTTCATAAATGTTTTTCTTGACATAACGATCACAGTATTTTCTGCGGAAGCCGGTGCTTTACGCCAGGCTTTCCAGTATTTTCGCGCACGCGTTTTCTGTTTCCGCGACAGCTTTTTCAATATCGATACTCAGGAACTCGCCGTCACGGTACAGGACGTTTCCGTCACACATGGTCAGGAGCACATCGCTTCCTGACGCAGAATAGACAAGGTTCGTCGCCAGATCATGGACAGGCTTCATATGCGGTACGGACAGGTCCAGCACAATCAGGTCCGCGCGGTTTCCTTCTTTCAGGAGCCCGCAGTCTTCCCGTCCCTGGGAGACCGCGCCCGCCCTGGTCGCCGCCTTCAGCGTCTGCCGTGGAGTCACAAGGGTCGGATCATAGTGCTTTACCTTGTTCAGCAGCGCGAAAAATTTCATTTCCTCGATGAAATTCAGGCTGTTATTGCTGGCTACACTGTCGGTCCCGATCGCGACATTGATCCCTTTTTCCAGAAGTGCCGGGATATCCGCGATGCCGCTGGCCAGTTTCAGGTTACTCACCGGACAGCTCGCCACCGTCACGTTCTTCTCCGCGAAAATCTGCCGGTCTTCGTCTGTAATCCATACGCAGTGGGCCGCCGTCGTCCTGGTATCAAACGCGCCAAGGTCACAGAACAGCTGTACCGGAGTCCTGCCCCCGTGGCGCTGTCTGCATTCCTCATGTTCCTCCCTCGTCTCTGAGATATGCACGTGCATATTCAGTCCGTAGAGCGAAGCGTACTCCGCGACATCCAGGATACTCTGCTCAGTATTGGTATACTCCGCGTGGATACTGGCATCCACCAGAATGCGTCCATCTGCCGCGCCATGGCAGTTCTCCGCCAGCGCGACCGCCTCCCGGTAACTGTCCGCGTTCTTTACCGAACCCTCCGTGAAACTGGTGATACTTCTGGAAATATTGGCCTTCGCGCCACTGTCCGCGACAGCCCGGACCATATCCTCACAGAAATAGTACATATCG
This sequence comes from uncultured Clostridia bacterium, assembly GCA_946541285.1. Taxonomy (GTDB): domain Bacteria; phylum Bacillota; class Clostridia; order Peptostreptococcales; family Anaerovoracaceae; genus RUG708. Next base: position 5,490 of record CAMNJG010000042.1, on the reverse strand, counting down.
CTGGTAGATACGATCCCGAAACGGAGGGATTCTGCCATCGCCAGAAGGGTCGCGTAATACACCGCGTCACTGTACAGTTTGTCCTCGAACGGAAAAATCCGGGTATTCAGCCAGTCTGACAGCGCCAGGTTCTCTCCGTAGCCCCGCATCAGCATCATCGGACTGTGCGCGTGCGCGTTATAGAAGGCGCTCATCAGCAGCTTTCCCGTTCCATCGTATTCTTCCCCGAAGTCTTTCTCCGGGCGGGTACTGCCGATATAGGAAATGGTCTTTCCCTCGACACCTACGTACATATGTTTCTGTTCTTCAAAAAATTCGTCAAGAATCGTAATATCACTGAACAGCAATTGGGGACTCCTTTCATCCGTAAAAAGCCGCGGCAACCGGACCATCAACCGGCATGCCGAGATCCATGAATTTTCTTAGTTCCTCGTTCCTCCGCACGCTTTGCCCGCCGGATGCGTGAAAGTGCGTGAAAAAACACGCCGTCATTCCTGCGCGATCCTGGAATGATCAGTAACGGCTCCAGGTCCGCGGGTAGAACAGCATCACCATCGGGAAAATTTCCAGCCGCCCCGCCAGCATGTCAAAGCTGAGGACTATCATGGAAAAGCGGGAAAACATGGAAAACGATCCATTCGGCCCCACCATGGAAAAACCACAGCCGACATTGTTGATCGCCGCGGCAACCGCGCTGATGCTGGTCACCATATCAAAATCGTTGATCGAGACAAGGATAACGGAAACGGCAAATACCGCGAAATACATGATAAAAAATGAATGTACCCCATTAATCGTTTCCTGCTTGAGAGGCCTGCCATTATACTCAATCAGCGTAACAGAATGGGGACTCAGGAACTTCTTCAGATCGGTCCTGACGATCCTGGCCAGGATGATGACACGGGACAGTTTGATACCGCACGCGGTAGAACCGGAGCAGCCTCCGCAGAACATCAGGAGCAGCAGCACGATCCTGGAAAATCCCGGCCACGCGTCATAATTTTCCTGAATATACCCGGTGCTGGAAATCATCGCGGTCACAGCGAAAGAGGAATTCATCAGCGCCCGCAGGAAGCTCCCGTATTTTCCCATGATGTTCAGCGCGATCGCGACGGAAGCCGCCCCTGTCAGGAGCGCGTAGGTCCGGAGTTCCGGATTCCGGAAAGCAATCGCGGCCTTCCCCGTCAGTACTAAAAAGAACAGGGAGTAACTGACACCGAAAAGGAACATGAAAACCGCCGTAACGACGGTGATGTATTCGCTTCCATAATACGCGATGGACTGGTCATGAATGTTAAAACCGCCTGTCCCGGCTGTTCCGAACATGGTGAGAACCGCGTCAAACCAGTTCATGCCTCCTGCCTTCAGGAAAATCAGATTGAGCACGGACAGTCCCGCGTAAATCAGGTACAGAATGACCGCGGATTTCTGCATCCGGGGAACGATTTTATCGTTCTGGGGACCGGAGCTTTCGCCCCGCATCAGGCTGACCGCGCTGCTTTTGCTCCGCCCCTTGCCGGACCGGGGCAGGACCGCGATCATAAACACCAGGACGCCCATGCCTCCCAGCCAGACCGTAAACGAACGCCAGAACAGCAGTGACCGGCTGACCGTTTCAAGATCCTTGAACACCGTAATCCCGGTCGTCGTAAAACCGGACATGGTTTCAAAGAAGGCCTCCGCGAAAATCGGTATTTCACCACTGACATAATAGGGAATAGCTCCGAAAAGACTGATACTGATCCAGGATAAAGCGACGATGGCCATCCGGTCCCTGGCCAGCGGCGCCCGGCCGCGTCGGTCGATCCTCGTCAGGAGGAAGCCGGAAAAGGCCGTCATGAGAATCGCTGCCGCAAATCCCGTCAGTGCTCCGGATTCCCCGTAATACAATGCCACCAGCATGGGGATCAGCATGATGATCCCTTCGATCACAAGGATATTCCCGACGGTATGAAAGACTGTACGATAATTCATCTCTGCTTCACTTTACAATATCTTCAAGAGTATCAACCTGTCCCGACGTAATGACTACCGCTCTGTCTCCCGGAAGAAGCATATCCCCGCCCCGCGGGATAATGATTTTTCCTTTCCGGCTGATCAGGCCCACTATGACATCATTTCTCAGTTCAAGATCCCGGAATTTCTGATGAACCAGACTGCATCCGGAACCTACAATGAATTCCAGCGCCTCTGCCTTTTCATCGACGATGCGGAACAGTGCTTCAACCTCGGAGGATTCATAGGAATTTTTCATCGCCCGGATAAAGCGCAGCACCTGTTCGGAAGCAGTAATGTACGGATAAAAGACACTTCCCAGATCCAGTGCCGGCAACAGAGTTGAAAACGGATTATTCGAGATCCTGGTAATCAGCTTCGCTTTGGAAATGGAACGGATGTACATACTGAGCATAATATTCTGTTCATCGATACCGGTCAGTGACGCGAAAGCATCCGCCCTGTCCGCGCCTTCTTCGATCAGGAACTGCTGATCGGTACCGTCACCACAGATAATGGCCGCTCCCGGGAGCAGTTCCGCCAGTTCCAGACAGCGTTCGCGGTTTTTTTCGATAATCTTGACATGCATCCCCAGTTCCAGAAGGGAGCGGGACAGATAATAAGAGATACGTCCTCCGCCGACGATGACAATATTACGGATCCGGTCGGATTTGACCCCGATGGAATGGAAGAAACGGAGGACTTCCGCCCGGTTCCCGGCGATCTCGATCCGGTCGGATTCTTCGATCTGGTATTTCCCGGACGGAATGATCACTTCGCCGTTTTTTTTCATGACGGCACAGATCAGAATCTCCGGGTTGATCCTCCACAGATTTTCCAGTACCACCCCTGTCAGCGGACTGCCTTCCGGCACGTCAAATTCCAGCATCTCCGCCTTCCCGCCGGCAAACTGGTCCACTTTGATCATGGACGGGAACTTCAGCACCCGGACCATTTCCTCCGCGCAGGCCGCGTCCGGATTCACCGACATACTCAGCCCCAGGTCATTCTTGATCAGGGGGAGGACATCGTTGTACTGTGGATTCCTCACCCGGGCGATGGTGTTGCCGGCTCCCAGTTTCCTCCCTGTCAGACAGGAAAGAATGTTCTGCTCATCCGACTCCGTCACCGCGATCAGAAGATCGGTTTTCTCGATCCCGGCCTCCCGGAGCGTGGCAACGGACGTCCCGTTGCCACGGATTCCGAGAACATCCGCCCGTTCCATGATCGATGTAATCTTCTGCTCCGACATATCGATGATGGTCACATCGTATTCATCTGTCGACAGCTGTTCAGCCAGCGTGGTTCCCACGCGTCCGCATCCAATTATGATAATATTCATACATTTTTATCCTGCTGCTGTCCCCAGAGCGATCAGTAGCCCTGACAGCGCGATCAGTACGCCGGTCAGCATAAATATAAGAACACTCCAGGAAGGAAGCTTTGACCTGGAAACAAGGGTAAAGATCACCAGTCCCAGTCCCAGTACGACCCCCACCAGGGCCATGATGAATAAAGGATTCATGCGGCATCTCCTTCCGATGGGCTTTCCGGCTGTTTCTTCGCCTGTATTTCACTGATGACCTTCGCGGCTTCCGCTCTCGTTGTGTTGCGGGACGGATAGAAGAAAGATCTGTCCGATTCCAGGAAGCCATTCATCAGGCCGGCCGCAGTCACCGCGCGGACCGCGTCTGCAGCCCACTCGGAAATATCCCCGTCATCCGCGAACACAGTCGGCTCCGGTGCCGTATCTGACAGAGCCGCCTCCGTTTCCTGACTGGTCCTGCCGTAATAACGGTGAAGCATCACTGCCATCTCCTGCCTCGTAATATTTTCATCCGGCGCAAAGGTAGTCCGGCTTCTGCCGGAGGCAATCCCCTGAGCCACAGCCCAGCGGATCGGCCCGGTGAACCAGGATCCCGCAGGAACATCCGTAAAATCCACTTCCGGCAGATCCTCAAAGGACGAAACGCCCTCCGCCGTAGCCATCATTTTTATAAACTGGGCCCTGGTTACCGGCGCGTTGGGACGGAAGGTCCCGTCGCCCATCCCCTGGATGACGCCCTTTTCAACCAGAGAGAGAATATACGATTCAGCCCAGTGGCCGGAAATGTCATACAACCCCGTGGACGGCCCGGCCCCCGCCGGATCGGTATACGCCGCCTGACGGTTTGAAGCGTAGACCCCGCGGTACAGTTCATACAGCCCTGCATGGCCTGCCGCGGATTTATAGCGGAAATGGATCTCCCCACTGATCTCCGGCAGCGTGTCATTCAGCTGCAGCTGACGGAGAATCTCCGAAGTCCCTGACCATCCCCAGGAAGAACTGGCGACTCTGTAATCCGCCATGCCAATATACAGTTTTACATCCGTGCCACGGACCACATCACTCCACCAGTTTGCCAGCACCGCGTAATCCGCCGCGCTGAATCCGATATTCCAGTAGATCTGTGGCGCGATATAATCGATCCAGTGATTTTTCACCCAGGTGTAGGAATCCGCGTACCGCTGTGAATAAGACTCTCCGCCCCTGGTCGCGGAACCCAGGGAACTGGTCCCGTAATTGGCCCAGACGCCCATCGGACTGACTCCGAACACACAGTGCGGATCCGCCGTGTGTACTGCGTCATTGACCTGACGGATCAGCTGATTGACATTTTCCCTGCGCCAGTCCGCGAGATTCATCCCGTTACCATAAGCGGCGTAAGTGCCTGTGTCATTGAACGCTGCCGAGGAAGTCTGTTCCGGATAAAAATAATCATCAAAATGAATGCCGTCTACGTTATAATTCTGAACAATTTCCACCGCGGCCGCCGTAATCAGGTCCCTGACCGCCGGCTGGCCCGGATCAAAATAATAATTTCCGTTAAAGCGGACGACATAATCGTTCCATGCGCCTTTTGCAGGATTGTTCCAGGACAGGCGGTCCCAGTCACTGGAAGACGAGGTGATCCTGTAAGGATTGATCCACGCGTGCAGCTCGATCCCGCGCTCATGGGCCTTTTCCACCCAGTAGGCCAGCGGGTCAAATCCATCCTCCGGTTCCAGTCCCTGCTGTCCGGTCAGATAGCGGCTCCAGGGAAAGTACGCGGAGCGGTAAAACGCGTCAGCGGCAGGACGTACCTGCAGAAAGATCGCGTTCATCCCCATTTCATAGCAATCGTGGATCACGATATCCGCCTCTGCCTTCAGTGCCTGCGGTGAAGTGGACGGAACGGTCGGATAATCCAGGTTCGCGACAGTCGACACCCAGATGCCCCGCAGTTCCGAAGCGGTCACCGCGGTCTGCCCCGACGCCATGACCGAGGCTTCCGGAGCTTCAGCCAGTGCCTCTTTTTCCCGTGCTTCAAACGGAGAAACGTTCCCGGTCTGTTCCGCAGGAGCGGCAGACACCTCACGCGGTTCCTCCTCGACTCCAAAAGAAAACAGCATCGTGCCCGCGACCGTCCAGATCAGGAACATGGCGGCCAGCGCGATGCAGACTGCCGAGATCAG
>CAMNJG010000041.1 GCA_946541285.1 uncultured Clostridia bacterium | reverse complement strand
AACAGGTCCCGGCAACCCCATCATTCTGTAAATGGCCTCCATATCCAGGCTCTCCCGGAGAACCGCTGCCAGCCGGTCATACTGCTCTTCACGGTAACGCTGGTAATCCATCATCCGGAATGTATCCTTCCGGCCTCTCAGCGCGGCAACCCAGCGGCAGTAAGCCAGTGTAAAATCCCGGCTGTCAAAAAGACCATGGAGATACGTGCCAAAAACATGACCGGCCATACAGCCATCGGACTCCCCACTCTCCAGGATACTGAACGGGGAAGCCGACGCGTCCATCAGGAAACTGCGGCCCATATGGATTTCATAACCCCGGATCACCTGCTTCCGCAGTTCGGGCGGGAGGCTCTCATCATCCGGAATCCGGGCTTTTGTCTGTCTCGTCACTTTCTTCCGCTGATATTCCGTGCGAACCGGCAGCAGTCCGATCCCGCGGATTTCCGCTGTCCGGCTTTCCACGGCTTCGTGATCCGCGATTGATAATCCCAGCATCTGATATCCTCCACAGATCCCTGTGACCGGAATCCCCTTTTCCGAAATACCGGCAATCGCCTCTGCCAGCCCTTTTTCCCGCATCCAGAGCAGATCTTCAATGGTACTCTTACTGCCGGGGATAATCACGGCATCCGCTGTCCTCAGTTCTTCCGGATGTTCCACATAATCCACACAGACGCCTTCTACCGCGTCCAGAGCCGTCAGATCCGAAAAGTTGCTGATCCGCGGCAGCCGGATTACCGCGATCCGCAGCAGATCCCCTTCTGCTTTTTTCCGGCGACCTGACAACCTGTCAGAAAGACTGTCTTCATCATCGATATCCACACGGATAAAGGGTACCACACCGACGACCGGAACGCCACAGACTTCACGGAGCATTTCTCTGCCTCTCTCAAAAAGGGAAAGATCCCCCCGGAATTTGTTGACAATCACGCCCTTCACCCGGCTTCTGTCCGCATCACAGAGCAGTGCCATCGTTCCGCCCAGCTGCGCGAAAATACCGCCCCGGTCAATGTCTCCTGCCAGGATGACCGGCGAGCCGGTCATTTCCGCCAGCCCCATATTGACAAAATCGTCACCGTTTTCGGTCAGGTTGATCTCTGCCGGACTGCCCGCTCCTTCAATGACGATGATATCATGCTTTTCTCCCAGTCTCCGGTACGCTTCCAGAACTTCTCCCCGCAGGGACTTCCGGTATCCGAAATAATCGGTGGCACTCATGCTGCACCGGACTTCTCCGTTGACAATCACCTGGGAGCCTTTCTCTGTCGTCGGCTTCAGCAGAACAGGATTCATATCGGACTCAGGTGGGATACCGGCGGCTTCGGCCTGTACCGCCTGGGCACGGCCAATCTCCTTTCCATCCGCTGTAATATAACTGTTCAGGGCCATATTCTGGGATTTAAAAGGAGCCGGATGGTAACCGTCCTGACGGAAAATCCTGCACAGTCCGGCCGCGATCAGGCTTTTCCCGGCATTGCTCATCGTTCCCTGGATCATGATCGAAGCCGGTTTTCTCATCCGATGAAAGGCAGGAACTTCCTCGTTTTTCAGGATTGTCTCTATCGTCCGCAGAAGCAGTTCATCCTCTTCTTCCGTACGGAGCCCCATACGATAAAGCCGCCTGCCCGGTTCGACGATGATGCCCCTGTCATCACTGCAGTCCCGCAGCAGAAATCCCGATTTACGCAGGGTTTCCCCCAGGCTGTCCGCTGCCTCGAACAAAAGGTAATTCACATCACTTTCCCAGACCCGCAATCCGGAAGCGCGGAGCCTCCCGGTCACCCGCCGCCGTTCTTTTTCTACATACTGAAGTGTCCCGCGCAGATACGCGTCGTCCTCTGACAGAGCCGCCAGGACCGCTTTCTGAGCCGGTCCGGAGACATTCCAGGGCGGCCCCCACAATCTGACCTGCCCGGCCCTGGAAGGAGAATCAAAAATCGCGTATCCGATCCGGAGTCCCGCGATCGCGTAGATCTTGGTAAAAGAACGGATCCGGATCAGTTCCGCTTCCGGCACCTCCTCCGCGATCCTGCCCAGTTCCTCTGTTTTCGCGGCAGAAGCAAAATCCAGGAAACATTCATCCACAATGATGACCGTGTCCGTCTCCGCCCCCCACTGAAGCAGCCTGCGCCAGTCGCCCGGCGCGATCAGCTTTCCGGACGGATTGACCGGACTGGACAGAACGATGGCGTCAAAATCAGCGCCCATGGACAGGAATTCATCCCGGAGGGCATATCCCGCTTCCGGAGAAGTCTGCAGGAAAACAAGATCCGCCCCGCTGTTGCGGAAGGCCCGTTCATATTCCGAAAACGCAGGAACCGTCAGCAGTACCCTTTTCAGACCGAGCGCGGAAGGAATCCGGTAAATGAGGTCTGCTGCTCCCGCGCCGCAGACAATCCGCTCCGGGGAGACGGACAAACGCTCCGCCAGTACCTGTCTCAGCCGCGTACACTCTGTATCCGGATATTCCCGGTACGCCTCCCGGTCCGCGTTCAGGGCTCTCAGTGACGCAGGCGGGATCCCAAGGGGATTCAGACTGACAGAAAAGTCATATTGAATGTTTTCTCCTTTTTCCCCACCATGATGGCAGCGGGATAATTCCGGTATCTGTTTCATACGGGTGTTCTTTCTTCCTAAACTACGAACAGCATGATGACTCCTGCCGGGACCGTCAGCATCAGGAGCATCAGAAACGATGTCAGATACATCAGCCGGCAGGCACGGCGGATATCCTCCGGTTCCGGCTGACGGTCATCATTTCCGATAAACGGTTTCTCCACCATTTTTCCGAAGTAACTGGCCGGGCCCAGGAGACGGAGACGCAGGGCACCGGCGGCGACAGATTCCGTGCAGGCCGCGTTCGGACTGGAGGATTTCCGGTGATCCCTCAAAAACACAGCCGCGGCCTCCCGGCCGTCCAGTCCTGGAAGCAGTGCGGCAGCCAGGATCATCAGAAACGCGGAAATCCTTGCCGGTATGAAATTCAGAACGTCATCCAGGCGGGCCGCGGCCCGTCCGAACAGCAGGTACTTTTCATTTTTATAGCCGATCATGGAATCCATGGTACTGACCGCTTTATAAAAATACAGGCCGGGTATCCCCAGCAGCGCCATAAAAAAAGCCGGGGCTGTCACTCCGTCCGGAGTATTCTCCGCGACGGTTTCCACGGCTGCCCGGATGACACCATCGCGGTTCAGCGCGTCCGTATCTCTCCCGACAATCATCGAAACCGCGCGCCTGGCTTCCGGCAGATCCTCACGCTGTAAGGCTTCATACACCCGGCCGCTTTCCTTTACCAGATCCCTGGCCGCCAGCATCTGCCAGCACAGCAGTGAAGATACGAACATACAGGCGTACCTGCCGAAACACTGAAGGACTGCATACAGTAAAAAGCACGGCAGCAGCGCGGAAATCAGGGAAACCACTGCCGCCGTCACGATTCCCGCGGCGAAATCCTTCTTTCCGCCCTTTCGCAGAACTCTGTCACACAGGCTGATCAGTTTCCCGATCAGTACCACAGGATGATGCGCGGACAGAGGATCGCCCAGTACGAAGTCCAGCGCGAATCCCAGAGCCAGCGGAATCGTCACGAACTGAAAATATTCTGTTATAAAATGTTCCATGGCTTCATATGGTCCCGACAAGCCGGATACGGCCACCGGCGGCAGTTTCACAGATATAACCATGTCCATTGTCCACACAGCGGTCAAAATAGCCAGCGGGCGGGTCTGCCAGCGCGGACATGATGGACATCACCGTTCCGCCGTGAACCACCAGGATCAGCTGAGGCGTATCAGGATACTCCTGGAGCAGTTCCTCAAAAGCCTTTACGGAACGGGTACGGAACTGCTCCGGATCTTCCCCCTCCGGAAACTTCATCCTGCCGCCGCTGTCAATCCACGCCTGATAATCCGGCCTGCCATCCAGTTCCTGATGGTTCCTGTACTCAAACACCCCGAAATCACACTCACGGAACGACTCGATCACCCGTTGTTCCACACCCGGATAAATCATCTCCGCGGTTTCCCTGCAGCGCTTCATCGGACTGACCAGCAGAACACATCCTTCCATCCGCGGAGGATAGATCCCACTGTCAATGGAACGGGATAATTCCTTTTTGCCTTCCTCGCAAAGAGGCTCATCCGTCCTGCCGACATACTTCCGGGTCAGATTTCCTTCTGTCTTCGCGTGTCTGATGAGAACAATCTGTGTCATTTCAGCCTCCTTACAATCCCGCAGCGTACCAGTTCAACAGATTCGGCTTTTTCCGCAAGCTGGCAGCAGATCCGCCCGGTGGCTTCACGAAACGCTCTTTCCTCACGGGAAAGGGGAATCACACCGCAGCCGACTTCATCACAGATGATCACGGCATCTTCCCGGAAACGGGGCAGGGAGCATTGATCCCCCTGATGATGTCTCCGGATGTATTCCTGAAGATGGCACACCAGCGCGGCCTGTTCCAGTTCCTGCCCGGTCGCCAGAGAGGCATCCGCGGTTTCCGCGTCGGATATTCCGTATTTCTCCTGGGCGTAACGGACTTTTCCCTGAAACGCTCCTCCTGTAATCAATCTCATATCGATCCTCTTTCCTGTTCATTCCTGTCAGGGAGCACCCGTGTCAGAGGTACCGCAGCGTCACAAAAACCGCTGCCAGCAAAACGGTTTCGGATACTTTGAGGAGCCATCCGCAGAGATCCCCCGAAAGCCCTTCGAACTGCCGGATGGAAAAGCACCGGAAATACAGCATCAGCAGTACGGCCACTCCCACATACAGAACGGCAGCCCATCCCTGCTGTAATACAGCGACAGTCATGCACAACAGCAGCAGCCCGGATGCTGTGATCAGATTCAGAGGGCGGCTGGAAACCGAACTCATCGTATACAGCATTCCTTCCGGGGCAGAGGGGGGGATCACACATACCGCAATCTGCACCAGCATCCTCGGTACGGCAAAAACGAGTATCATCAGAACAGGCAGCGCACCGGCGGTCCGGCCCACTGTCTCCGGGCATTCGTAGAGCTCACAGTATACTCCGAATGTCAGCAGTTCATACAGAACAATCCCTGCTGCGCCAAAGGCGCCTGTACGGGGATCATGCAGTATTTCCCTCCGTCTTTCAGGGGAAGCATATGACGCGCGGGCGTCGATCGTATCCGCCAGTCCGTCCAGATGAATCCCCCCATTGATCAGAAGCGGCAGCCCGCAGGATACCGCCGCATACAACGGCGCGTGAATCCCTGCCATCCGGCCCGCTGCCAGCCAGACAGCTTCCGCGGCACCGATCAGAACCCCTGACAGGGGCAGTACGGTCAGTACATATTTCGTATTTTTCGCATTCCACTCAATCAGAGGAAGCGGAATCCTCGTATACAGAGACATCATGATGATGATCGATCTGAAGAAATTCATGCTGTTCCCCTTTCAGGATGAGTGGAATCCCGCAAACGACTTCCATCACACACTGCGCGCTTCCGGCCAGCAGCTTTTCCACCGCAGCGGTGTATTCCATATAGCCGCGTGTCGCTTCATCATAAAGAATTCCGTCTTCATACAGATTATCACTGACAATGATCAGGAAACCGCTCTCCGGCTCCAGTGCCTCCAGCATAACTGCCAGTTCCGCGGCTTCCGGAAACGACGACGCTCCATCCATGTCCCCGTTACGGTCATTCCCAAACAGAACGCTGGCCGTAAAGGCATCCAGGCTGTCAAAAAGAACGACACCATACTCCTGGCATTTCTCCGGGGATCTCCCACGATTCCTCTGCGTCGAAGAAGCAGGAGTTCCTGTCAGTTCCTGCAGATCCGGCACAGAAAAGCATTCTGCCACTACATAACTGCCCGTTTTGCGCAGCTGCCGGTGACGTTCAATTTTCCTGAGCGATTCCGGACTCTGATCCGCCAGTGTCGCGATATACAGAATGTTTCCTGATAACGGCCTTCGGTCTGGCGCCGTCGAATCCCTGTACTCCTTCCCGGGGAGCGTGGTGATGCCAGACAGTCTTTCCGCCAGCTTTCCGGCATACTCCGATTTGCCGCTGGCACTTCCCCCTGTCACAAAAATAATCATGACGCCGGATACCTCCGGTAAGGTTCCAGATGAATCTGCTGGAAAGTCTCACCCTTTTCATAAAGTGCCAGTGCCACATCCAGCAGGGGAAACAGCATCACGGCTCCGGTGGCTTCTCCCAGTGCCATCCCCGCGTGAAGCACCGGTTCCATGGACAGCATTTCCATCAGCTTCCCGGAAGCCGGTTCCCGGCCGATATGGGAGGCGATCATATATTCCCGTGACACGGGACAGAATTTCATGGCCAGCAGCGCGGAAACCGCAGAGGGAAAACCATCTGCAACAACGGCTGTCCCTGTCAGGGCACCTCCGAGATATAATCCGGTCATACCTGCCAGATCCGGGCCTCCCAGTCTGGACAGCACATCCAGCGGATCATTCCGGTCCGGATGATTCACCGCGATTGCCTTCCGGACGGTCCTGATCTTATGGAGCAGCAGTTCATCCGGAAGCCCCGCGCCCCGTCCGGTGACCTCTTCCGGTGCCAGTCCGGACAGGACCGACATCACGGCAGAGGACGGAGTCGTATTGCCGATCCCCATTTCCCCCACAGCGAGCAGACGATACCCCCCGGCCGAAAGTTCTTCCGCGCTCTCCATCCCCCGCAGGATCGCCCGACAGGCCGTTTCCCGGCTCATCGCCGGTCCCTCCGCCAGGTTTTCTGACCCCCGTACTACATTTTTATCCAGAACACCGGATACCGGCACCGGCTCTTTCATGCCGATATCCACTGCCAGTACATCCACTGACGCAGCCGCGGCCATCACATTGACCGTAGAGTTCCCTTCCGCGATGGCCCGGGCAATCATGGCTGTCACGGAATCGTCCGTCTGTGTCACATGCTCAGCGGTGACACCATGACTGGCGCACATCACAACCGCGGCTCTCGGAGAAACCCTTACCTGATCTGTACGCTGGATACCGGCCAGCTGGATGATCATTTCCTCAAACTTCCCCAGGCCGTCCAGCGGTTTTGCCAGACGGTCCCATCGCTGGCGGCAGGCCTCACGGGCCACAGCGTCCACCTGTCTCAGTTCCCGGATTTTTTCCATTAACCGTTTTTCATATGTTCCGGCCAAGGGTCTGTTCCTCCTGTTTTCTCCTGATTCTGAAGGCAGCGCATTTCTCAGTAAAACGCCTGCAGATTTCCGGACAGCCGCGAAAGTGCATGTGCGGAAAACCGGCATACAGTGTTTCTGTATGATAACCGCATGGCCAGCTCCGGCTGCCGTCTGCCCGTACCGCGACAAAATCCGTTCCCGGATCCGTACTGTCCCAGTGATGGAATTCATGGGCACGGAAACGCGCTCCTTTTTCGCAGAGTAATCCGGTTTTCTCCGCTGTAACTTCTATATAACCAAACCGGGCCAGCGCCCCGCTGTCCGCGCAGCTCCCCCCGATCACATCCGTCATGGGATACCCTGCGCCGTCACTGCCCTGCAGCTGACGATGAAGATACAGGAAACCGCCGCACTCCGCGATTGTGGGCAGGCCGGAAAGCACCGCGTCATGTACAGACTGCCGCATGCCCCGGTTGGCGCTGAGGCTGCCGGCATACAGTTCCGGATATCCGCCGGAAAGAATCAGACCGTCCACATCCTCCGGCAGCGCCGGATCCTCCATCGGGCTGAAATACACGATCTCACATCCTGCCTGTTCCAGCATCTCCATGTTTTCTCTGTAGATAAAATTAAATGCCCGGTCCTTCGCGACTGCGATCCGGACGCCGGTTTCTCTGTTCCGGCGCGTTCGGGACATACCGGTATCATTCCATCTTAAAGGCTCTGCCATCCGTGCCAGTTCAATCAGCGCGTCGATATCCAGATACTTCCTGACTGCCTGTGCCAGAAGAACGGTTTTTTCTTCGAAATTCCTGATTTCCTCTGCCGTCACCAGTCCCAGATGACGGCTTTCCAGAGCCAGACGACGGTCAGATGGAAAACATCCCACCGGACATAACCCCTTTTTTTCTGCCATACGCATCGCCGCAGACGCCAGTCCTGGCGCGATCTGATTAAAAATCACGCCCCGGATCATACTGTCCCCCTGCGCGTGTTCCAGGAAACCGTGCAGTATGGCTTCTGCTGAAGCGCCGATTCCTCTGCAGCCGATGACCAGGACGACCGGAGAGGCGGTCGCCCGGGCGACACTCCAGGTACTGCTTTCGGAAGTAAATCCGATCCCGTCATAATAGCCCATGACCCCTTCCGCTACAGCCAGGTCACAGTCTTCCGATTCCGACGCCATCACAGCGCGCAGCGCTTTTTCATCACAGAAATACGGATCCAGCGTACCGGCCGCTCTGCCGGTGATACGACTGTGGAACATCGGATCGATATAATCCGGCCCGCATTTAAAGGAAGCTATCCGCATTCCCCGGTCTTTCAGACATTTCAGAATGCCGGCAGTGAGGGTTGTCTTGCCGCTGCCGCTCCCGGTCCCCGCGATCAGAATCCTGGGGATTTCCTGTATCATCTCTGCCATCGGTCCGCCTTCCTGTCTCCTGAGAGTTTCCATGCTTTCTGCTGATCCTCAGTACAAATACAGCCTGGAAAACCGTCATTTGCGCTCGTCAGATTTTCCAGCCTGGAAACATTGAATATATATTATAGCATATCGCGCCCCTCATGCCCGGACAGATTTCCGGGAGGCACAAAAACGATCGTTATCATTCCATACAGTCTTGCCTGACGCAGCGTTTTTTCGCAGTTCGACTGGCTGATTACGGAATCGCAGTCAACGAACCGGCTGAACATAATAAAAAGGGATACCTCATAAGAAGTATCCCCGGGGAGATGAATCACCTGTGACTCATTTTTTATCAAACTGTTATTCCACTCTCAGAGAAGCATCGCCGATTCTGGAAACCACCGCGGCAACCTCTGCTCTGGTAATGGTCTGCCATGGCTTGAATCCGGTTCCGTCGCCTGTCAGGACACCTGCGTCATAAAGCTGATAAACCGCTTCATATCTCGCTTCGCCTGTATCGGACGGAACATCGGAGATCGTACCGGTCTCCTTAATCGCTGTCAGCTGGTCAGACGGGAGAGACGCGCTGAGGATTTCAGCGAACTGTACTCTCAGGGCTTCCTGGTCATAATTGATGCCGCTGTTGATGTTGACATCGTACTTGGCAGCGAGCATACCATTTTCTCTGGCATATCTCACATAAGGCATATACCACGGTTCGCCGTTCACTGCCGTAAAATCATAACCGTCTCTGTAGTAAATGCTGTGGATACGGGCTGCCATACAGATTGTCTGCGCCAGCGTCACATTGCCGCCTACGGAGAACTGTGTACTGGAGATACCATTCATCATGGCCATCTCGTATGCCGCTTTGACAG
>CAMNJG010000040.1 GCA_946541285.1 uncultured Clostridia bacterium | reverse complement strand
TCCCATGTGCCTGAATCGGAAAGACCGGAAGTAATGAAAAGAATTGAAGAAATGCTTTCGGGAAAGCTCTCCGAGTGTATCAACCTCTGGATCCATCCGGACGGGCATGAGATGTATACACGTTTCGGCGGGACGGTTGTGGCGGATGAGGACGGGAAACAGTCCCTGCGCGGATATTACAGTGATGTAACGGAGGCGGTCCGTGAAGACCGCGCGCAGAGGATCGCGCTGGCCGACGCGCTGGTGGCCGCCGAACACGCGAACAAGGCAAAAACCACCTTCCTGAATAACATGTCCCATGACATCCGTACGCCGATGAACGCGATTGTCGGGTTTACGACTCTCGCGCTGTCGCATATCGACAACAAGGAACTGGTGCAGGACTACCTGGGCAAGATCTCCGTATCCAACCAGCATCTTCTGTCACTCATCAATGATGTACTGGACATGAGCCGCATCGAGAGCGGCAAAATGACCCTGGAAGAGTCGGAAATCCATCTGCCTGACCTGATCCATGACCTGCGGACCATCATACACGCCAATATCGCGGCCAAACAGCTGGAGCTGTTTTTTGATACGCAGGACGTGGTCAACGAGGATATCATCGCAGACAAACTCCGTCTGAGCCAGATCTTTCTGAATATCCTTTCCAACGCGATCAAGTTTACGCCGAACGGCGGAAAAATCAGCTTCTTTGTCATTGAAAAACCTTCCCCGATCCCTGAGCACGCGTTGTTTGAGTTCCGCGTCAAAGATACGGGCATCGGCATGAGCAAGGAGTTCCAGAAAACAATTTTTGATGCCTTTACCCGTGAAAAGACCAGTACCGTAAGCGGGATTCAGGGGACGGGCCTCGGCATGGCCATCACCAAGAGCATCGTAGATATGATGGGTGGTACGATTTCCGTAAACAGCGAAGAAGGAAAAGGTACTGAGTTTATTGTGACGATCTCCTGCCGCCTGAACAAAAACTATGTCCACAATGATGTGATTCCGGAATTGCAGGGACTGAGGGTACTTGTCGTGGATGATGATACCGATACCTGCCTTTCGATCTGTTCGATGCTGCGGACCATCGGTATGCGTCCTGACTGGACAAGCCAGGGAAAGGAAGCGGTTATCCGTACAAAAGAGGCGATGAAGCAGGCGGAAGCGTTCAGCGCCTATATCATTGACTGGCAGATGCCGGATATCAATGGGGTGGAGATTGTCCGCCGGGTCCGTAATGTCATTGGCGACCACGCCCCGATCATCATTGTGACGGCCTATGACTGGACCGACGTTGAAAAGGAAGCAAGGGAAGCCGGTGTTACTGCCTTCTGCCCTAAGCCGATCTTTCTGTCGGAGCTGCGTAAGGTATTGTCCGATTCCTTCCGGAACGGTCTTGAAGATGAAGAGCCTGAGGCGAAAGCAGTTGATTTTACAGGCAAAAAGGTCCTGCTCGCCGAGGATAATGAAATGAATCAGATGATCGCGAAGGCGATCCTGACAGAATTCGGTCTGGAGATTGAGATCGCCAATAACGGTGAGGAAGCCGTGAAAATGATGGAGGAAGCACCTGCCGGGACCTACAGCATCATTCTCATGGATATCCAGATGCCGGTCATGGACGGTTATGAGGCCGCGCGGCTGGTTCGTGTTCTGGATGATCCGCTGAAAGCGAATATCCCGATCGTCGCTGTGACCGCCAACGCGTTTGAGGAAGACCGGAAGCTGGCGCTGGAAGCCGGCATGAACGGACATCTGGCAAAGCCTTACGATATTCCGAAGATGATGGAAACACTCACACAGCTTCTGGGATGATATGCTGAGGTCTGCGGGGATGAAAGTACAGCTGCAGCGGACTGGCGGACTGCAGCTGATATTTCTTTCAAAACCGGGAATCTCATACAGCCGCTGATGAAACGAAGGCAGCGCGGATTTGCCGGAGAAATCTTTCAGCGATAGGTGAAAATGTCTGATATTTCTTCCATACAAGAAAAAGCCTGGTCTCCAGTTCCGGATAGAAGGGACGAAAGGTCAGTCCACTTCCGGGAGAGGTGTCTACCAGTTTTTCAAACGTAAGCAGATATCCCAGATGTTCCTTCGCAAAGATAGAGGCATTATAGGAAAGACGGAAGGAACCTTCCAGATGCAGGTCCGCCATCTTTTCCTCCGCCCAGTGGGGAATGTCTTTTTCCCATCCCTGACCTGAACAGAATAACGGAAGTCCGGAGAGATCATCGACACAGATGGTCTCTTTTTTTGCAAGGTCGTCTTCCACAGGCATGACCACACCCCATCGGTCCGCTTCCGGGAAAGCGATGGACTCGTACTTCGAAGAATCCGGAATTTCCGCCAGTACTGCGAAATCCAGCAGTCCCCGGTCCAGCTTTTCAGCAACCTGTTCCGTATCACCACTGGTAATATGGTAGTGGAGATTCGGATAGTGTGTTTTGAATCTGCGGATTTCTCTGGCAAGATAACGGATCTGGTAAGATTCCGCCAGGCCAAAGAATAACTCACCGCCAGTAATATCATCCAGGGCGGTGAATTCCTTTTCGATTTTATCAGCCATGCTGATCAGATCTTCTGCCCGATTCCTGAGGAGAACACCTTCATCGGTCAGTCTGATATTAAAGGAGTGTCTGGTAAAAAGCTTCTTTCCCAGTTCGTTTTCCAGGGACTTCATTTGCTTCGACAGTGTCGGCTGAGTCACATGCAGGATCTGAGCGGCTTTTGTCATATTTTCTTCTCTTGCAATGGCAAGAAAATATCGCAGGGTTCGTATTTCCATAAGTGTTTTTCCTGTTTTCAGTCAGAATGATTCAAGATGCTTATGATATGCCTGAATGGAATGTCATGATATTCATTATAGCAATTTGTAAAACGGGATTCAAGGTGCTACACTGTGAACGGTCAGAAAAAGAGATCATTCAGAAGAGGGAAGCGATGGATCTGGAACAAATGAAACAGAATCTGAAAGATGCAGGATGTGACAGCACAATTGTGGCGGAAATCATCCGGCTGAGCAAAGACGGCAGATTCCCGGAAGCGCTGCAGAAAATGAGAATGGACAGATGCAGACTCATGGACGAACTGCATGAGAGCGGAAGGAAAGTGGATTGTCTGGACTATCTGATCCGTCATACAGAGAAAAAAATACAGGCAGACAGAGAATCGTCATGTGGAGGTAAGGAATCATGATCAGAAAAGAAGAACTGAATCTGGTAACAGAATGGGATAAAACTTTCGCGAAGAGTGAAAAAGTGGATCACAGCAAGGTCACTTTTGTAAACCGATACGGCATTACACTGGCCGCGGATCTGTATGTACCAAAAGCTGCAAACGGGAAACTTCCTGCAATCGCCGTCAGCGGTCCGTTTGGGGCAGTCAAGGAACAGTGCTCCGGCCTGTACGCGCAGACGATGGCAGAGAGAGGGTTCCTGACGATCGCGTTTGATCCTTCCTTTACCGGGGAGAGCGGCGGCAATGTCCGGTATATGGCTTCCCCGGATATCAATACTGAAGATTTCATGGCCGCAGTGGATTTTCTTTCCCTGCATGAAAAAGTGGATCCGGAGAGAATCGGAATTCTCGGGATCTGCGGCTGGGGAGGGATGGCCATCAATACCGCGGCACTGGACACCAGGATTAAGGCAACAGTTGCGTCCACCATGTATGATATGACGCGGGTAAATGCGAAAGGCTACTTTGATTCAGAAGACAGTGAAGAAGCGCGTTACCAGATGAGAAAAACACTCTGTGCCCAGCGTCTGGAAGATTTAAAAGCCGGAGAATACAAACTGGCCGGAGGTGTGGTGGATCCGCTTCCTGAAGATGCGCCGTTCTTCGTAAAGGATTACTATGACTATTACAAGACAGACCGTGGTTATCATGTGAGATCCCTCAATTCCAATGGTGGATGGAATGTGACAGGATGCGAGTCCTTTATGAATCAGCCGATTCTCCAGTATTCCAGTGAAATCCGAAGCGCCGTTCTTCTGATCCATGGCGAAAAGGCCCATTCCTGCTATTTCAGTAAGGACGCCTATGCAGCCATGACCGCCGACAGTCAGTATACGGAGAATAAAGAGCTGATGATCATTCCGGACGCTGTTCATACCGATCTGTATGATGGCGGTGGAAAAGACGCTATTCCGTTTGATAAGATTGAAGGCTTTTACAGAGAATACCTGAAATAATGAAGGAGTAACCCCATGAGCAAAGTACTTGTTATCTCCACCAGCCTGCGACCGAAGAGTAATTCAGAAATCCTGACAAAACGTCTGATTGCCGGGGCAGAAGACGCTGGCCATGAGGTGGAACTGATCCGTTTGAAAGGAAAGGATATCCATTTCTGTATCGGATGTCTTGCCTGCCAGAAGACACAGGTATGTGTACAGAAAGACGATGCTGTGGAAATCGCGGAGAAGGTGAAAAACGCGGATACTCTGGTTTTCTCCACACCGATCTATTATTACGAAATGAGCGGGCAGATGAAGACTCTGCTGGACCGTCTCAATCCACTGTTTCCGTCGGATTATCAGTTCCGTAATATCTATATGCTGTCGGTGGCGGCAGAGGCTGATGATGAGGTGCCGGAAAAAGCCATCAACGGTCTTCAGGGATGGATTGACTGCTTTGAAAAGGCAGAATTCTGCGGATCTCTGTTCTGCGGAGGCATCAATGACCCGGGAGAAGCGGATGGAAAGAAAGAGGCGCTGGAAAAAGCCTATCAGTTTGGCAGCTCTCTTCGATAAGTAGTGTCTGCTCATTTTTTTATACGTGCTCAAATATCATAAAAAATCGCATAATGAGCACGCATTAAATACACAGGAGTACATAAAGAGAGGAAAGGTCGGCGTGGCCGGCTTTTTCTGTTTTTTGGAGCAATCAAAAAAATGGAACAGTTGTATACAAGTCCCTGCAGAGGTTCCGGACAGATTACGCGGAAAAATACCGGAACTGAAAAACTTTCAGATACAGCGGTCCGCTATGACGACCTGCAGAAGGAAAAATAGTGAAAAAACAGTGTAATTATTATAGAATGAAGATACGGATTCTGAGGATAGAGCAACCGATTCCAATCTCTCCGGAGTGATGGAAACGATGTGTAAAGTGGGAGTAAAAAGCTATGTTTGAGAAAAAACTGTTTCGTTCGGATATGATCCGATGCGCGTTATGTGATGATGCGCCCTGTACAAAAGCATGCGGCAGGCTTGATCCGGCCGGGTTGTTACGCAGTATCTGGTTTGACAATGAAAAGACGGCAGCGGCCCGTCTCGCGGACACCTGTCCCTGCGTGGACTGTGCGGCAGTATGTGAAGACGCCTGTGTCCGGGCCCGTGAAGTGCCTGTACGGAAACTGATGATGAGGCTGCATCATGAAATCAGACCGGCACTGGAAATTGCCGAACCTGAAGATGATGGGCGATTACGGACAGATTTGTGCGGGATTCCTCTGGAAAATCCTTTTCTGCTGTCTTCTTCAGTCGTAGCCAGTACCTATGAGATGTGCGCCAGGGCATTCGAAGCAGGCTGGGCAGGCGCGGCTTTCAAGACAATCTGTTCCTTTGATATTCATGAAGCATCTCCGCGTTTTTCCGCGATTACCGGGGATAATGGACGGATTATCGGTTTCAAAAATATCGAGCAGCTGTCGGATCACAGTGTGATGGAAAATATGGAGATTTTCCGGCGTCTGAAGGAAAAGTATCCTTCAAAAGTCATCCTGGCGTCGATCATGGGACAGGACGAAGAAGAATGGGGAGAACTGGCCCAGCTGTGTGAGGAAAACGGCGCGGACGCGGTAGAACTGAATTTTTCCTGCCCGAACATGGCGGACGGCGGACTCGGCTCGGATATCGGCCAGGTCCCGGAACTGGTAGAGCGGTTTACCGCGGCCGCGAAACGCGGTACAAAACTGCCGGTCCTGGCCAAACTCACTCCCAATGTGGCACAGATGAGCCCGGCGGCGGAAGCGGCAAAGCGCGGCGGAGCAGACGGAATCGCGGCGATCAATACCATCAAGAGTATCATCGGCGTCAATATCCATACATATATTTCTTCTCCGGCAGTACACGGCATGTCTGCCGTAGGAGGATACAGCGGCAGTGCGGTAAAGCCTGTCGCGCTCCGTTTTATCGCGGAGATGGGGCAGAATCCGGCATTGTCGGATATGCATATCAGTGGTATGGGCGGAATTGAAAACTGGTCTGACGCGCTGGAATACATACTTCTGGGTGCCGGCAGCGTACAGGTCACAACCGCGGTGATGCAGTATGGCTATCGGATCATTGAGGATCTGGTCTCCGGTCTGAACTATTATCTTGCGGAAAAAGGGTTTTCGAATGTACGGGAGCTGACAGGTCTTGGTCTGGATTCCGTCAGTGGTACAACGGATGTTCTGGAGCGGGATACCGTCATTTATCCAAAATTCCATCCGGATCAGTGTATCGGATGTGGCAGATGCAGTGTTTCCTGCGCGGATGGCGGGCATCAGGCCATCCGCCTGAATGAAAACCGCCGGCCGGTATTGAACGGAGCAAAATGTGTGGGCTGCCATCTCTGTGTACTGGTATGTCCTGCGAAAGCGATTACGCCGGGAAGGAAACGGGTTGTGAAGCGGCATTTGAAAGAACATTAAGTTTGTACGATTTCACTGCTGACAAACTGACGCCCCGGAGAAAAAATGGTATTCAAAAGAAGCGTAAATGCAACGCAAAATGTTACGTTGCATTTACGCTTCTTTTTTAAAATCACACAATCAGTTTGACAAATCAGCGTTTCCTTAGAACTTCGCCTGTACGGCACCCTTGTACTTGTCAAGGATGAATGCTCTGACTTCCTCTGTCTGAACTGCCTTTACAAGAGCCTTTGTCTTTTCGCTGTCTTTGTTCTCAGAATTGACAACAATTACATTGACATAGGTTTCCGCCGCTTCCGAATCCGCTGTTTCATAAACAATGGCATCGTCCGTTGTCAGGCCCGCGCCCAGGGCATAATTTGCGTTGATCACGCCGAAAGCAAGATCCGGGAGAGAGTTTGGAATTGTCGCTGCTTCCAGTTCGACGATTTCAACGTTATATGGGTTTTCCACGATATCCGTCTTTGTTGCTTCCAGGCCGACACCGCTTTTAAGCGTCAGTACGCCATTGGCAGCCAGAAGCTGGAGCGCTCTGGCTTCATTGGTGACATCGTTTGGAACACCGATCTTATCGCCATCTGCTAATTCGCTGATCGCTTTCTTTGTTCCCTTATATACACCCATTGCTTCGTAGTGAACATTCCCTGCCACTACCAGATCGGTTCCGTTTTCCTGGTTGTACTGATCAAGATACGGGACATGCTGGAAATAATTCGCGTCGACATCGCCTTCTGTAGTGGCTACGTTTGGCTGTACATAGTCGTCAAATTCCACGACTTCCAGTGTCCAGCCTTCTTCTGCGAGAGCATCCGAAACAGAATTCAGGATTTCTGCATGTGGGGTAGGGGAAGCTGCTACTTTGATGGTTTTGTCCGCATTGGCACTTTGGCCGCATCCTGCGAAAAGTACAAGAGAGAGCACGAGAACTGCGGCGAATGCACCGGTTTTTCTGATAATCTGCATTTGTCTTTCCTCCTTTAGTATTTAATGACAATTGCTGACGATCCTTTGGAAATAACGGATTTGTATTCAATCGTATCTTTAGTTAATACGATTGTCTGTCTTTGTGACCAGCTTAATGCCCGCTTCCTGCAGAATCTGTACAAGAATGACCAGAATCACGATCGTGATCCACATAATGGTCGGCTGGAAACGGTATAATCCGTACCGGATCGCAACGTCCCCAAGGCCTCCGCCACCCAGGGTACCGGCCATGGCGGAATAGCCGAGGATGGTAATCGTTGCCACTGCTGCGCCGTTGAGCAGGGAAGGCTTTGCTTCCGGCAGGAGCACTTTCCAGACAATCTGGAAATTACTGGCGCCCATTGCCTGGGCTGCTTCAATCACGCCGGGATCCACTTCCAGAAGTGATTGCTCTACCATTCTTGCGACAAAAGGCGCTGCTGCGACAATCAGGGCAGCGGTTGTCGCTCTCGGTCCGATGCCCGTGCCGATGACGATACGGATATACGGCATGATTGCGATCATGAGGATCAGGAACGGAACCGAACGGATCACATTCACAATGAACCCCATCACTTTATTGTACAGACCCAATGGCCGGATACCGTTCGGACTGGTAACGATCAGGGAAACGCCGATCGGCAGTCCGATGAGGTATGCTACGAGAGTTCCCACAAGTGTCATATACAGTGTCTTCAGCGTCTCTTCCGCAAGAAGATGAATCAGGGTGTTTGCATCCATTACTCCGTTACCTCCCCATTGAAATCCGATAATTCAATAATCTGTATTCCTTCCCTGCGGAGAAATCTCTTCTGCTTTTCGGCGATATCGGGTTCTTCGGAAAGCTGGATGACCATTTGCCCTTTCTGTTCATCCTCCACAACATCCATATTCGCGTAAAGCAGGTTCACCGGTGCTCCGGTTTCCAGGACCATCCTGGAAATCACCGGCTCATTGGCGGTTTTTTCGTCAAACACCAGACGCAGTCTGTTCCGGTTCGCAGTCCTGATAGATGGAATTTCTGTTCTTTCATCGTCCGGGAAGAAGAGTTTCCTGGCTGCTCTGGATTTCGGATTCGCGAATATTTCGCTGACTTCTCCGCTTTCCACAATTTCACCGTTTTCTATGACAGCAACCTTGGTACAAAGCTGCTTGATGACTTCCATCTCATGGGTGATGACAACGAGTGTAATGCCCCTTTCTTCATTAATCTGCTTAAGGATGCCCAGAATCGACCGGGTTGTTTTCGGGTCCAGGGCAGATGTCGCTTCATCGCAGAGAATGACTTCCGGATCGGATGCAAGCGCCCGCGCGATGGCCACCCGCTGTTTCTGTCCGCCGGAAAGCTGGGAGGGATAGGAGTGCGCCCGATCCTCCAGATCAACGACTTTCAGCAGATCCTGTGCTTTCGCGAGAGCTTCTTTCTTAGGGACTTTTGCGATTTCCATAGGAAAACAGATATTGGCAAGGGTATTTCTCTGCATCAGCAGATTAAACTGTTGGAAAATCATCGATATTTTTCGTCTATGAAGGTTCAGCTCTCTGCTTTTTAAGCCAGTAAGCTGATGGCCATCAAACAGGACTTTTCCCTGTGTCGGTTCTTCGAGAAGATTAATGGTCCTGACAAGTGTCGATTTTCCTGCGCCGGAAAGGCCGATAATCCCGTAAGCATCGCCTTTTTCGATATCCAGGTTAATATCCTTCAAAGCTGTGACTTTTCCGTTTTTTGTTTCGAATTCTTTTGTCACGCCCTGAAGGCTGATGATATGTTCTGCCATGGTTCTCCTTTCATAAATCAGGCTTCTGTCACCTGTCCGGTTTCTGCATGATCCAGACCCTGTTGCTTTTCCAATACCCT
>CAMNJG010000039.1 GCA_946541285.1 uncultured Clostridia bacterium | reverse complement strand
TCCGTGTCAATGGACAGAGCAGCGGGAAAGCATTTCAGCAGCAGGGCGCTTCGGGTACACGCCTGTCCGTCGCGGCAGATCTCGGGGATATCCAGGTCAGCTGGTAAGGAGCTGTCCCTGATTATGAAATATCTGAAATATACGCCGCAGCAGGCGATGGATCTGCTGGATATTCCTGTGTCCGAACAGTCGAAGTATCAGGCAAAGCTGTGACCGACGATGGCATCCCGGGAACAGATGATTTAATAGATTTGACGTATAACGCCCTCTGAGGATTTTACTCCCCGGAGGGCGTTTGAGCACCTTTCAGAAACGCGGGTATACGTTTTTCTTGAAATAATGATATACAGCATGAAAGAAATATATTCCCGGTGCTGCAGGCGCTTCGATCTCGTTCCATTTTCAATCTGACATTAAAAAATATATTTACACCGAACATACCAGCTGGTACGCGGGGAGCAGGATCAGGTGATAGCGCGCGTGAATGCAGGTTTTGTAGAATTTCTTTTGTAAATCGGTAATGACTTCAACCTCATCGATGAAGTGATCAATATCCTTCAGATTAATTCCTGGAAACATCCTTATCAGCGCGGCGTTACAATCGGGATTCATCGTGCCGTGGATAAAGTCATAATAGTTGATTTTGCGGCCATGAATCTTGATGGCGGACGTCGGAAATTGAAAAATTCTGGCGTGAAGTTCAGCTTCTTCCGAAAGGACCTTCTGCATGGTATTCTGGTCAGCCTGCGGAAGGAGACAACTGCCACAATCGAATACGGGCGCAATTTCTACGGTATCGTCGGATTCGTCATAAAGGAAACCCCAGTTCCCGTTATGACGATCGAAATTTCCAAGAAATGCGTCAATGATAAATACATTCCAGAAGTGTTCCGTCAGAATCAGTGGGGAGAGATACTGCTGCTTCTCGATCGTCTCCATGATATCCGATAATTCTGTACCGCTGCCGTTGCTGTCCGAATCAAGAATGGTGTTTTTTATGGAGCAGAAATCAAACAGTCGTTTTTGTCCCGCGGTAAAATCCTTACAGGCGCAAATGATCTTTGTTTTTCCTTTGACCGTATACTGTCCCAGCATCGTTTCCTGTGCGCGGATACCGAGCATATTAAAGATATGGCTGGCGATATGTTCGCTGATACAGCTGTTTGTATAGGATAGATCGGTAGGCTTGTTTTTCCCGGAAGGTGGGAACTTCAGCATATAAATCGTATCGTTGTATTTTACGGCGATTTTATTGCCGTTAGCGCCATTGTATACTCTGCTTGGGACAATTGGGCAGGATGTAAAATCGATCATGGCTGGCCTCCGAATAAAAACTTCTGACGCAGATAATCCGCGTGTTCCGGAGTAATGACCCCCTCGGTGATGGCGGCCAGATTGATACTGCCGTAGAGTTCTCCCCAGAGACAGTCGAGCAGGCTGCTGTGGTTTTTCAGTCCTTCTTTGTATGCGTCCAGATCATGCTGGAGATATTCCGGCAGACCGTATTCATAAGCGCGCTCGCGTTTGGTCTGGAGTATCCCGTGCTCCGTCAGCACTTCCATGGAGACATCGAGGGCTTTTGCCAGCTTATATACGGTTTCAGCGGAACAGCGTTCCAGTTTTGTTCTGCCACTGCAGATATCGTTTAAGGTGGAATGCGGGATTCCTGCCTGAACCGCCAGCCGGTATCTGGTCATGTGGCGCAGCGCTAATAAATCGTCAATGATCATAAAAATGCCCTCCTTTTCCATCGATTGTATCGGCATACCGAAATGATGTCAAGTTGGGGGAGACGCTTGATCTGTTCCTGTGATATAATCCCATCATGGATACGAAAAAAGATACAAAAATATACAGCCGGCTCCTGCTGGACTGGTATTACGCGGAACGAAGGATTCTGCCGTGGAGAGAGGATCCGACACCTTACCATGTGTGGATTTCCGAGATTATGCTGCAGCAGACCAGAGTCGAGGCCGTAAAAGAATATTACCGCCGTTTTCTGGAGGCGCTGCCGGACGTCCGGGCGCTGGCGGAAGCGGAGGAATCGGAATATATGAAGCTGTGGGAAGGGCTGGGGTATTACAGCCGGGTCCGCAATATGCACAAAGCCGCCGTGGTCATCATGGAAGAGCATGGAGGACAGATCCCGGGAACCAGTCAGGAACTGGAAAAGCTGCCGGGGATCGGTTCCTATACAGCCGCGGCCATTGCTTCCATCGCTTTTGGAGAACCGGTACCGTCTGTAGACGGCAACCTGCTGCGGGTCTTTGCCCGGATGACCTGTTCCAGGCAGAATATTCTGGACGGGAGCACGAAAAAACTGGCAGAGACATGGTATCAGGAGAGAATCTCGAGGGAGGCTCCCGGAGATTTTAATCAGGCCGTCATGGATCTGGGCGCGACGGTCTGCCTGCCGAATACCGCGCCGTTATGCCTCCTCTGTCCGTGGGCGGAACTGTGTGAAAGCCACGCGGCCGGACGGGAGCTGGAATTCCCGGTACGGATCAAAAAGACAAAGAAAAAAGTGGAAAAAATGACGGTATTCCTGATCGGGGACGGACAGCGGATCGTTTTGCGCAGAAGGCCGGAAACAGGGCTGCTGGCGGGACTGTACGAATTTCCGAACGCGCCGGGGCACCTGGCAGAGCAGGAAGCCAGGGAGCGATTGATGGCTTATGGACTGCGGATCGCCGGTATGAAAAAACTGCCGGCGGCAAAACATCTTTTTTCCCATGTGACCTGGCAGATGGAAGGCTATCAGGTAGAGGTAGCTCCGGAAGATCTGGCCGGCGCGGAGATTCGGGCTGGCGCGCAGAAAGACGCGGTATTTTCCGCAGAGCAGGTGTCCTGTTCCGGGGAACAGAACCATGATGAGAGCGGGCGTTCTTCGATAAAAGGAAATACGCAGAACAGCCGTTTTTCCGGAGACGCTGACCGCTGGATCGCGGTGGCACGGGAGGAACTGGAGAACAATTACACTGTACCGGCCGCGTTTGACGTGTACCGGAAGCTGGTGAAGCCGTAGGGCAGTGATCCTTCACATGCAGATTATAGTTCTTCCGCAACCATTAGTACATTCTATCATTCTGAGGAGCGGACAATTCCAACCTGCAGACAATTCCAACCTCGCTACGCATCGGGGAATTGGTTGCATCTGACCTTCCTGCGATTCACTTCGTTCATCGGGATAGGTCATCATCGCTACGCATCGGGGAATTGGTTGCATATGACCTGCCATTGATTTCATTCTGAAATCAGGTCAGGTCATGATCGCCCCGCTACGCTCCGTTCAGGATGACAAATCGTAAATGCTGCGCTCAGGATGACAGGACAGAATGTACGACTTGCTGTTCATCGCTGATAAATGCGGAAGCCCCGGATTATTTGATATTTTTCGAAAAAAGTGTACCGAAAGAGAGAAGAGTGTGCTATAATGTCGTGCGTAAGTTTGCTAAAGCTAACTATTACCGGATATCGATTTTTACTGAAGACAGGAGCAGGAATATGATATTTGAATACAGTCTGAAAGATCTGAATGAAGAAAATCAGATATTTTTTTATGAAATGACCCCGTATATCTCAACCCATGTTGGCAGGATTGAGAGGAAAAAAGACGCTGTGGTAATCGAACTCCAGGAAAAGTTCAGGGAGGAAGTTGAGTCCAATTGTAACCGCCTTAAGGAAATGATCACGGGCGGAAAACTGAGTAATAAGGAGCTTCCTGTTAAAACACTGGAGGATTATACAGACAGAAAACCGCTGAATGAAACTTCTGTTTTTGAGCAACTGCTTGCGTCCGGCAGTGTCTGCGAAATGGCGGAAGGCGCTTACGCGTACAGTGGTATTTTCCTGAAGGTCTATAAATACTTTATCGCGAAAATCAGTGACTTCGGATATACGGCATTCCCGGATATCCTGGAATATGATTATCCTGTCCTTTATCCGATTACGGAATATGCGGAGGGAGGATATTTTGAATCTTTTCCTCATTACATCATGTTTCAGACGGTCATGAAAAATGATCTGGATGTTCTGGAACGTTTTTCAAAAGAAGGGGTCCGGGCAGAGAATATTTTTGAAGAAATGAAGAGACCGGTCAATGTCATGAGACACGCGGCCTGCGCGCCGGTTTACCGGATGCTGGCCAATACAACGGTAGAGCAGGATCACCCGAAAAGCTTCCTGGTCAGTGGAAAATGCTTCCGGAATGAATCACAGAATGTCACAGAGCTGTCCAGACTGGATGAATTCCTTATGAAAGAATATGTCTTTGTGGGAACTCCGGAACAGTGTAAGGAAAATGTAGAAAAAGCAAAAGATCTGTGGAAATTCTGGCTGAAAACATTTGACATTAATTCAAAGTTAGATACTGCTAACGACTCTTTCTTCGCAAGTAATTATAAAAAACTGAAGGTATTCCAGATTCTGGGGGATTCCAAACAGGAGTTTAAATGGCAGCTGCCTGCATCGGGTGACTATATATCCTGCAGCTCCGTTAATTTTCACCGGACGCATTTCTCGAAACCGTACCGGATTATGAATGATGAGGGGACCTGTTGCTATACAGCCTGCTTCGCGTTTGGTATTGAACGGCTGGCTTACGCGTTGTTGTGCCAGAAAGGGATCGATCCGGACAAATGGGATGAGTCCACCAGAGAAGAAATTTCGCAGTATGTTTCTCTGTAGAACGAATCAGTACGAATGTGACATTTCCATTGGAGGAGTCTTTCTGACAGATTCGTAGGAAAAGCAAAGGTGATCGAATATGAATCATAACCTTCCTGTGAAGAGATGCGTGAGATGTATCATGCCTGAGGTAAAATCCGTTTTTGAACTGGATTCAAAAGGCGTCTGCAGAATCTGTAACGCACATCAGCAACGAAAGGAAAACGATGTAGATTCTGCATTTTCTTTTGAAAGCAGAACAGCAGCGGAGAAAGAAGCTGTTTTCAGGAAAAAAGTCGCGAGGCTGAAATCAGAAGACAGTAAGTACGAATGCGCGGTCGCGGTATCTGGTGGAAAAGACAGTATCATGACGCTGTATATCGCGAAAAAAGTTCTTGGCCTGGAACCACTCGCGATTTTTATTGATAATGGTTTTGCCCTGGATGAAATGTATG
The DNA here is from genome assembly GCA_946541285.1 of uncultured Clostridia bacterium. GTDB lineage: Bacteria > Bacillota > Clostridia > Peptostreptococcales > Anaerovoracaceae > RUG708. The sequence continues at coordinate 4,655 of CAMNJG010000039.1, read as the reverse complement.
ATAATGTCAGAAACGCGACGGAGATTCTGGGCGTAGATGCAGTGATGTATAAATCGTCGGACATCATGAAACTGTTCCGTGTTTTGCTGCTGTCGGGTCAGAACATTTATTATTGCAGAGTGTGCCACGCGGTACTGGATCTGCTGATTAACAGAATATGCAGCCAGTATCAGATAAGACTGGTCCTGGGAGGCTATACGAAGGGACAGCAGTATATAAGGAATGATGAGCTGTTCCGGATTTATGAGGAATCCGATAAAAATACACTGAATATCATCGGGAATTATCCTGAATTTGATGAATACCGCGAGTTGTTTGAGAATCAGACGGTATATTTCAGAAAATATTACCCGAAGATTGTGCATATGTCTCCGTTCAAGTATATAGAATGGGATGAGGATGACATTATCAGTAAACTGAAAACAGAACTGAAGTTTAAACTGCCTGGACACAGCTGGCCTGAAAAGTCGACAAACTGTACATTTAATTATGTTGCGCAGTTACTGGCAATGAATCAGTTTGGCTTTGCCCAGCATGAAAGTGAACTGAGCGATCTGGTCCGGAACCGGGAAATGACCAGACAGAGAGCACTGGAAATTATACAGACCCCAATTGAAACAGAGGATCTGACAATGGCTCTTAGTAAGTTGAAACTAACTATGAGCGATATCGGGCTTATTGAGCGTGAATCCTGAAATGGCAGAGGAATCGGTCGCGTTTTGCCGGATCTGTTGCACAGATGCAGATGAAAAGGAAAGAAAAATGACAGAGTTAAAGCAGACAATTAAGAAAATCCTGAAGGAGAATGTAGAAGAACTGGAAGGCGTAGAGCTTACCGATGATCTCCCTCTCGTTTCAGGAGGATTTATGGATTCTTTCGATATTGTGAATCTGATCGAAATTTTTGAACAGGACCTGGGTATCGAAATTGACCTTCAGAATATTGAAATTGAACAGTTTGATAATATAGCGTCCATATGCAGCATGATAGAGGGGCAATGAAATGAATGACGTGATGATCAGAAAAGCCAGTGAAGATCTTTTTGACACGTGCTGTGATCTTCTGGCCGACAGTACTCTGGGGAAAAAATACTATCCTGCGAGATTCATGCTGGAATCGGCTCTGGCAGACGGCATGAAAGAAGATTCTGTTTATGTCGGGGAAATCGGAGGTCAGGTCTTCGGTTTTATATGGTTCGCGAAAAAAGGAAGCTTCGCGTTTTATCCATACCTGCATATCATTGTCATTGGTTCTGAGTGGCAGGGGCGTGGACTTGGCGGCCGGATGATGGATTTTTTTGAAGCGAAAAGCCTGGAAATGTGTGGCGGGCTCAAAGGAAAATCTTTTCTGGTCGTCGCGGAAGACAATCAGTATGCCCATGAGTTTTACCTGGAAAGAGGGTATCGTGATATCACAGTTTTAAAAGGCCTGTTCAGAAAAGGAATCAATGAAATCCTGATGATCCGGACACTGAGGAAACAACATGAAGCTGCCGTATAAAACCACATTTTATCAATTGTTTTATGAAATGATCGTCAGAAGAGGAAATCGTGTTCTGATGACCTGTTACGAAGGTCAGAGAAAAACCTCCCTGACCGGAGAAGAATATGTACTGCTGACAGAGAAGTACCTGGAGATAATATCAGAAGAGTTAAAAAAACAGTCGCCCGGTTTTGCAGGGATGAGATGCGGAAACCGTTATGACTATTTCGCGGTATTCTTCGCGCTGCTCTGTGCAGGATATCCGGTGGTCATGCTGGATGAAAACTGCGATGCCAGACAGCTTGAGCATTTTGCGGAACAGTCGGATATGAGATTCCTGATTTCTGATCGTCCGGTGGAGTCGGAACGATTGAAAGTACTTTTAACCGATGAACTCCGGGAAAGGGCGGGACAGTGTATCCCCCGGATAAAAATCCGTGAAACGCTGCCGGAGAGCTGGGCGGATCAGATGGCTTTTGTAACTTCAGGCACGACAGGAGCAGCGAAAATCTTTGCTTTTCAAGCGGAAACCATACTTTTGCAGACCTGGCGGCTTGTACAACTCTGGAAACCTTTTGATGAGAAATATAATCGGCGTCAAAGTAATACGATTCTCCAGATTCTTCCTTTCAGGCACTGTTTTGGGTTTGACCTGGCCATTGGTTTCCTGCAGTTTGGCTATGAACTGATCCTTCCGGGGAGTATCGGGGCCATGGATTTAATCCATTCCATCAGAGATAATCACGTATGGCTGACGTCAATGGTACCGGCAGTGATGAAGGGGCTTTATCAGGTCCTGGAAATTAAAATGAAGAAGTCTGGGCAGCCGCTGTCAGTCAGTGATTTTCTGGGGCCGGAATTTTCAACGGTCATTTGCGCAGGCGCGAAGTTGAATGAGGAAGATGCCAGGAAAACCTGTCAGACAGGGCTTACGCTGATCTGTGGATGGGGAATGACCGAAATCGGTATTGCGTCTTTTGGCGTCCTGGAAAATGCTGGGGATTACCGGGGCTATACAGGCAGATTACTGCCATGGTACAAAGCTTCCCTGAACCAGGGTACGGGCTGTGAGGAGAGTGGTCAGGGAGAACTTCTGATCGACGGGGATTTGCTGTATGACGGTATGGTCCGGTCAGGAAAAACGGAACCACGAAAAGAAAAAATGTTTTCGACAGGAGATATTTTCAGAATTGATGAAAACAGGAACCTTTATTTTGTGGGACGTTCAAAGAGTGTCATCATAGGACCGGGCGGCGAAAATGTTTATCCTGAAGAAATCGAAGAAGCCCTGGAGCCGTTTCTGGACCGGACTCTCCTGTATTGTGTGGTGGGAGAAAACGAAGTGCCGGTCCTGTTCGTTGACACCGTGAGGACAAATGGGAATGTGGATGAGGAAGAACTTGAAAAGAGAGTCCGTGCGGCAAACCAGGAATTCACAAGAGAAAAAAGGATCGCGGCTGTATATCTTATGAATAACAGTGGAGCGATGACTTCCAAAGGAGAACTGTCCAGATTCCGGGCAGGGGAATACCTGAAAAATCACAGGAATGATATAAAAAAGATAATGTTGAGAAAGGAATTTTATCATGCAGACTAAAATCAGCGGGATGGGGATGTATCTTCCTGAACAGATATATACAAGTGAAGAAGTCGAGGAAAAAGCCGGATTCAGCAGACTGGGAGCCAAAAAAGGTCTCGTCAGGATGCTGACAGGCTGTGAAACAAGACATTACGCGGCAGAAGATGAATGGTGCTCTGACATCGCGGCGAAAGCGGGAATGGAGGCAATCAGGGACGCAGGTATGGATCCGCAGGATATCGACGCGGTGATTTTCGGCGCGATTACCAGGGACTTCGCGGAACCGGCGACCGTCAACCGGGTAATCGACATACTGGGCATCAAAGACTGCTATGGTTTTGATATTTTTAACGCGTGCAATGCGTTTATCGGAGGTATTGACCTGGCGGACAGCCTGATTAAAACAGGAAAAGCAGAGCATGTCCTGGTGACCTGCGGGGAGGTGTTATCCCGCTGGACAAAATTTGATTACACCGATAAAGAGGAACTGCTGATGAGGGCACCTGTCTCTCTTTCTGTCGGAGACGGTGGTGGCGCGTTCGTGATTTCAGGGACCACGGATGAGGATGACAGCCGGATTATCGATACGAAATTCAGGTCCATCGCGAACCTGTGGGAACATGGTGTGATCTGGGGCGGCGGGGTTGTTTATCCGAAGTCTTCGGACCGGCTGTTTGTCCCGGGAACGGTGAAAGCCCTGACAGATCAGCATAAAGAAGTGGCCACGGAATTTGTAAAACCGATGCTTGAAAAAAATCACTGGTCAGTGGACGATGTAGACTGCTTCCTTCCGACACAGATCGCAAACTGGGTGGTCAAAAACGCGAGAATCGCGCTCAACGCGAGAGAAGATCAGTTTTATGAAGTGATTAAAACAACAGGGAATGTCGGTGCCTGCAATATTGCGCTGACAACCTGCATGGCAAAAGAAGCCGGGAAAATCGGACAGGGAAGCAGGGTGGCCATGGTTGGTGGAGCCGCTGGTATGAATATCGGAGCGATCCTTGCCAGACTGTAGCAGAACAGGAGCCGGAAACATGAATATGGATATAATCAAAAAAGAGATACGGGAAATCCTCTCAGAATATACAGATCTGGATGTTTCCCGGATAGGAGATCAGGATCTGCTGTTTGATGACTGGGCAATGACAAGTGTCGTGATCGTACAGGTGTTTGTCACCATCCAGGAGAAATATGGGATTTCCATGCAGGATGAAGTAAATATGCAGGCACCGGTCAGTATCCAGTATATCGCGGAGATTGTGATGGAGAAAATCAACCGGAAGGAAGAACCTGTACTGAATTAAAGTTAGTTGGAACAAATATCAGAATCCAGGGAAGCAGCCTGATTTACAGACAAATCCTGCGTTCTGATTAAGGAACTGTCTGAAAATAACTTGTGCAAGTTATTAAAGTACAATTCCCAAGGAGGCGGAATGAAGTATATAGCGAAAATCACAGGTGTGGGAAAAGCACTGCCGGAGAAGATTGTCAGCAGTGAAGAGATGGAAGCTCAGATGGGCTTTGAAGAACTGGGAATCCGGAAAGGAATGGCAAAAATCCTGAGTGGCGTTTCCAGAAGAAGGGTGGCCG
>CAMNJG010000038.1 GCA_946541285.1 uncultured Clostridia bacterium | reverse complement strand
ATATTGAAAATAGACACTGCAGTGATGATGACAGGAAGTGTGAAAATTGGGGAAATCAATCGCGATATTTAATCAGAAGGGCGGCGTGGGCAAAACAACCACAAACATCAATCTGGCCGCCTGTCTGGCCAAGAAAGGATGCCGGGTGCTCCTGCTGGATACAGATCCGCAGGGGAATACCACCAGTGGTCTGGGAATTTCCAAACGGGATATGACGGATTCGATGTATGATGTCCTGATCCGGGATGACTATGATCCACATGACGCGATCCGTCAGACAATTGTGGAAGGCATGGACCTGATCCCTGCCAGCGTGGAGCTGGCAGGCGCGGAAGTGGAAATGGTGCGTCTGGATGGGAGGGACCGTCGCCTGAAAAATGCGGTGCAGATGCTGGGAGATGAATATGATTTTATTTTCATTGACTGTCCGCCGTCACTGGGTCTTCTGACGGTCAATTCCCTGACTGCCGTAGACAGTGTCATGATTCCGATTCAGTGCGAATTCTATGCGCTGGAGGGTGTGAGCCAGCTGATGAGTACGATTGCTCTTGTGAAACGGAGCATGAATCCTGATCTGAGTATTCAGGGGGTTCTGCTGAGCATGTTTGATGGCAGGACCAATCTTTCCATTCAGGTAGTGGAAGAGGTCAAGAAATTTTTCAAAAGTAAAGTATACAGTACGGTCATCCCGCGGAATATCCGTCTGGCGGAAGCACCGGGATATGGTCTGCCGATTATCGAATATGATGAAAGATCCCTCGGCGCAAAAGCCTATATGCGCCTGGCGGATGAGTTCCTGATCCAGGAAGGCTATGAAATGGAAAATCCGGACGGACTCGCGGAACCGATCGTGCGTGTGGAGCGGAAGCAGGCGTACCATGGCAGACGGGCGGAGCGATCCGGCAGCGGCAGCGCAGAGAGCTGATGTGATCGGAAACTGTCCGGAAAAGAGTATCGTTTCTGCTGCCTGTAACAGCATCACAGTTTTGAGGGAGTAAAGAGCTATGCCAATTGATCCGAATTTCAGAAGAGGGGGAGGACTGGGCCGCGGACTGGAAGCCCTGTTTGAAGACTCCAGAATTGACGAACCAGTCGCCGCGCAGGAAACCGAGGGGCAGACCGGGGGAGTGGAATACATCCCTGTGACAGATCTGGTTCCGAACAGTACTCAGCCAAGGAAACAGTTCGATACCGACCGCCTCAGGGCACTGGAGGATTCCATTCGCGATCACGGTGTTCTCCAGCCGATTATCGTCAGACCGAAAAACGGACAGTACGAAATTGTCGCCGGGGAACGTCGCTGGAGAGCGTCCCGTGACGCGGGACTGGAAACGGTTCCATGTATCGTCCGGGAACTGGATGACCGGGAAAACATGCTGATGGCCCTGATTGAAAACATGCAGCGTGAGGATCTGAATCCTGTCGAAGAAGCGGAAGCGTTTCAGGAAATGACCGATGCGTATGGTCTGACTCACGAGGAGATTTCCAAAACGGTCGGTCGCAGCAGGCCGTATATCACCAATTCCCTCCGGCTTTTAAAGTTACCGGAGCAGATCCGTGATTATGTATCCGGAAAACTGCTTTCCGGCGGTCACGCCCGTGCTCTGGCCGGCGTGAGTGATGAAGAGCAGATGATCCGTTACGCGGAAAAATGTGTAGAGAAAAATATGTCGGTCCGGGAACTGGAGAAGATGATCCGGGATGCGGCGAAGCCAAAACCTGAGAAGAAAACAAAGAGAGAAGAAATCCTCGCGGAAGAGGAACGCCTGACCCGCTCACTGGGATCGAAGGTCGGCATCAGAGAAGGGAAAAATAACAAAGGGAAGATCGAGATCAGTTACGCGAATCAGGAAGAACTGCAGGCACTGCTGGAGAAGCTGGGCAGACTGTAAGCTCTTCAGTGTTTCACGTGAAACATAAAAGGAAAACCATTGTCATTCCGGGATTTCAGGCTCGTAATGACAATGGTTTTTTGCTTCGTTCACAAGTGCGGCGTATACTCCGGGTGTCAGGCTGAAACAGAGGATCAGTGCCAGAAGCAGAACTGGGCAGAGATTTTGCCGCATGTCTGCTCAGACGGGCTTCGTGGCAGGGGTGGCAGGGATAGTTAAGGAAGTCTTGCCATATCAGGTTATTTGTACGGTTCCATACCGAGATTTGCCAGCTCGTCAGCGCGGTTGTTCATTTCTGTGGCATACAGGAAATCTTCGTAAGTAAAATCCGGGCCGTTATGTTTCAGGAACTTTTCGTAACGCTTCCTCAGAGCGGTCTCATTTTTTTTCGGGTCGACATGTCCTTTGACAAGGAAGAAACGGATATCCTGTCCCTCGGTCAGTGACAGCAGCTGTTCCCACAGTTCCTGATTCCTGACCGGCTCCTTGCTGGCAGTCTTCCAGCCGTTTTTCTGCCAGTTGACATACCAGCGTTTCCGGAAGCAGTCCATCAGATAGGAACTGTCGGAGAACACATCCATCTGCAGTCCTTTTCGTTTCAGTGCTCCCAGGGCTTCAATCAGCGCGGTCATTTCCATGCGGTTGTTCGTCGTGTTGGCTTCCCCGCCATACAGTTCCTTTTTAGTCTCCCCGAACACAAGGATCGCGCCCCATCCGCCGGCATTGATTCTCTTTTGATTATTGGCACAGGCGCCATCGGTAAAAATTCTGAGTTTCCGCATGTTTCCTTCTTTCTTCAGCAGATCTGGTTTTGCTGCGCACGGCTGTAAAATTCCCTGCAGCATTTTTAATGATAACCAGTATAATCCAGTGGCGGGGGTTGTCAATCAGAAATTTTTAAATTTGTAAGCTTCTCCCATTTATGATAAAATAGAACCCACCGTCGGCAGAAACCTGCCGGCAAACCGTATGGATCATGATCATGAAAGAAATTCCGGGGCACAATGGATGAAAAGGAGGTACGCAATGATGAAACAGAAGATCATGGCGGCTGTGATGACCGCAGTGATGCTTGTGGCGACCGCGGCATGCGGATCATCGCCCGGTTCTGTGGAAAGCGAAGAAAAGGCAGCCTCTTCTGCGACAGGCGGAAGCACAGGGAATACTGCGGTATCCGCGGAGATGGAAGTCAGTACAGGTCTTCCGGGAGTGGATGCCGCGGCATGGAAATACAACACGGAGGATGATGTCTATTATCAGACAGGGATCTGCTACTGTGAAACGCCGGCGGATGAAAACTACGAAACTCTGGCGGTATTTGTGCCGGGAGCGTATCTCACCGGTACGGAAAATGGGGACGGGACATATACCTGTGAGATCAGCAGCGAAGGAAACGCAGGGGCCTACACGGCATCGGACGCGCCGATTGTCATGCCTGTCAATACCCCCGGCTATTCGGCCCAGTCGCCACTTACGGATTATACCAGTGTTACGGAGTATACAGAAAAAGGGATGGTCTACGTTCATGCCGGATGCCGCGGAAGAGATGCCGGGGCACCTGCCGGTGTTACGGACCTGAAAGCCGCGGTCCGGTATCTCCGGTATGTTGATGAGGAGCTTCCGGGGGACGCGGAAAGTATCTTTACTTTCGGGATGAGCGGCGGAGGCGCGCAGTCCTCCCTGATGGGGACGACCGGAGACAACTATTTTTATGAAGATTATCTTCATCAGATCGGTGCGGTGGATGGCGTCAGTGACGCGGTTCTGGGTTCCATGTGCTGGTGCCCGATCACTGGCCTGGACAGCGCGGACGCGGCATATGAATGGATGATGGGATCGACCAGAAGCGGGCTTTCTGATGAAGAACAGCAGATTTCCGATCGTCTGGCAGCGTCTTTCGCGGAATATATCAACAGAGCGGGACTGAAGGATCCGGAAGGGCACGTACTGATGCTGGATCAGTCTTCTGAAGGGATTTACCAGGCCGGAAGCTACTATGATTATATGAAAACCGTAATTGAAGAATCGCTGAATCATTTCCTGTCGGATACGGAGTTCCCTTATGACGCGTCTTCCGCTTCCTCAGGAGGCGGTATGCCGGGTGGAGGCAGAATTCCGGACGGGATGAAAGAATCGTTTTCCGGAGATGGACAGAAGCCGGATGGCAATGGGGAGCCGTCCCCGGGCAATGGAACGGAAGAACGGATGAAATCCGCAGAATCTGAAAAGACGGAGGAACAGTCTTATGAAGAAATGGATGACATCACGCGAAATGAGACCGACAGTGGCCTGACTCTTACCGGAACCTATGACACCGTGCAGGATTATATCGACGCATTAAATCAGAATGGAAAATGGGTTGAGTATGACAGTGATGCCGAAACGGCCACCATTACCGATATCGCGTCCTTTGTCAAAGCGTTCAAACAGGCGTCGAAAAACCTGGGAGCCTTTGACCAGCTGGATGCCGGACAGGGAGAAAATACGCTGTTCGGTTACGGAGACGGAAATGGCGCGCACTTTGACGCCAGGCTGGCGGAGATTCTGAAGGACCTGGGAAGCAGTTACGCGTCAGCGTACGCGGAGGATCTGGAAAAAACAGACGCACTGGGCAGCCTGGTGGAGATGCGTCTGCATATGTACACACCACTGTACTATTTACTGGAATCACAGGAAGGCTATCAGAGCAGTACGGTCGCGAAATACTGGAGAATCCGTTCAGGGATCGCCCAGGGAGACTGCGCGCTTTCGACAGAGATGAACCTGGCCCTGGCCCTGGAACAGTACCAGGGAGTTGAGTCAGTTGATTTTGAAACTGTGTGGGGTGAAGGACATACACAGGCGGAGCGTACAGGAAGTGCCACAGAGAACTTCATCGACTGGGTGAATGAGTGCATGGGCGACTGATCGAAGCAGCTCCGGCGGCTCCTTACAGCTGAACAGCAGTACCCGGCAAAAAGTTTCCTGAAACTGTAATGTGTTTGTAACAGAAACAGGCGTCCAAAAAGATATAATTAGTCTGTATTTTTATGTACGACCGGAGTCCGGCCGTGGAAGTACAGGAAATTCCACAGGCAGGGCAGAGGAAAATGAAAATATGCGTTATTCTGAGAATGTGTTTTATTAACGGTAAAGAAATGTCACAGGCACAACAGGAAACAGATCTGAATCAGGCAGAGGAAACAGCCGCAGAATCAGCCGCAGAATCAGAAGAAATCAAAATTGAAAATAAAAAGAAAAAACCAGTCAGGGAAATCCTTCTCGCGGCGTTTCTGGCACTGATTGTTTTCTGTTTTGGCCTGTACGGTCTGCAGATGGCGGCGGGGCATATCGACTGGCTTCCGTTTGGGAGAAGTTCACCGGAAAAACAGGCGTACCAGGAACTGAAACAGGAGGTTTCCCGGCTGACGTCGCCGGAATATATCTCAGCCGGAGATGGCAGCGGTACGTACTATCAGCTGCGGCCGGATTTTATCCTTTCCCGCAAGCTGGACAGCACCTCGACAGCCTACAGTACGATACTGGTGGCCGTCCGGGATTATCTGTCGGATCAGTCGGAAGCGGAAAAGCTGACCAAAGAAGATTATGCCATCGAGATTCCGGGGAAAACCGTCGTGGCAGAGTTCAACTGCGCGATTCCTTTTGACGATTTTATCCGTTACCATCGGATGAAAGCTCCTTCCGGGAGCAGGATTCATTATGTATCCCGGATCATTATGTCGGCAAACCATGGCGGGCATCTGTATTTTTATGACGGGGAAAAGGACCGCTATTACAGGATCAATGTCGCGGGGACAAAAGCGTCCGTCCTGACACCGGAATATGTTGAGGGATTCCTGATCAGTGCGTCCCAGAACGCGGAGAGAGCCGCGTACGCGTATGACAGTATCTGGTACGGAGATACGGAGCTTTTTCCGGAAAACGTATCCGGCGTGGAAGCGCTGGAAGAACTGTCCGGGAATTCCAGTATCCCGGGTTCGACGACCTGGACCGTACCACCGACAGAAGAATTTACCTCCGAATATACGCCGACCAAAAAAGCGGGGATGAAGCGCCTGGAGAAAATTTTCTTCCCGGACGGGATGGATTTTATCCATAAAGTGAAGGCATCCGACGGCAGTGTGATCTATATGTACGGAAGCATGGAAAAAATGCTCCGGCTGGATCGTGACGGAGGTTTTACGTACACGCAGGAAGCAGGTTCTGGCGGAATCTTTGGCTGGCTCAATCTGAAGCCGGCGCCGGACTTCTTTGAAAGTCTGGAAATCGCTGTCAGCTATATCAGGGAGCATGGCGGATGGCCAGCGGCGGAAAACAGCAATGTCGGAATCCGTCTCGTCGGGGCGGAGGAAATCGACAGGGAAGGAAAAGTTCTGGCCTCCAGGCAGGAGACCGGATACCGCTTTACCTTTGATCTTGATCTCCTGGGCTTCCCGTTAAGCTACAGGGACGGGACTCAGATCACCATTGATCTTTATGGGGCCAGTGTGGCATCTTTCCACCGTGACCTGCCGGATCTGTCACAGATCCGGGAAACGGAGAGACAGAGCCGCGGAACGACAGATCCCCGTGAAAGAGTCTATAATACACGCAAGAGTACTTCCGGAGCGTCCCGCGGGAATGCCACTTCTTCAAAGGGAAAGGAATCGGCATCCTTTACCGATGGTGGCACCGCGATCAGCCTGAAGTCCGTGATCCGTCTCAACAGCACGGTTCTCTCGGAAGCGTTGCAGTATGAGGAAGGCAGTCAGGAAGAAGCGATGACGGAAAGCCAGAAACGGAAGTGGACGGCGGAGGAAATCACAAAGCAGATGACTTCGGCGGAACTGCAGCTGATCCGGTTCGATGCCGCGGAGGACGACACTGATGCTGAAGAGGAGGAATCCTCCGAAGAAACTGTCAGTGAGGATGAAATCGGTGATCTTTCTTCACAGGGGATCGAAGATGTGAACCCGGAAGTCGATGAGGACACACCGCAGAAGGACTGGATTCTGGAACCGGTATGGAAAATCGGGATCGGCGATCATATTTTCCTGTTCCAGGCCCGGACCGGGGTACTTCTGTATCATACCTGATCACGCAGCGACGAAGTGTCCGTCGTCCTGTGTTTCGTGAAAATCCGGTATGAGAAAAATGTTGAACTGAAACGATCGGATGACCGCGCGGATTCTTTCCGCGCGGTTGTTGTGTTTTGTAAGGGGAACAGTAACTTTGTACAGGCTGTTTATGCGCAGTTCCTGACAGAGCACTGTTCTTTTAAATCCCAAAGTGATATAATCTGAACTTAATGGCGGAGGATCATAACAATTCACACTGACATCATGAATCCGTCACATAGAAAGAGTAATGTTTACAGCAGGAAGAGAGATATTCTTCAGACAGGAGTCAGCATGAGTCTCAGCATATGCTCTTTTGCGAGCAGCAGCAGTGGAAACTGTTATCTGGTCCGGGACGGCAGCAGCGCGATCCTCATTGACGCGGGGATCAGTACGAAAAAAATAATTGATTCCCTGAAAACCGCGGGAGTGGACAGAGCGTCTGTCGACAGCGTGTTTATCACGCATGAGCATACGGATCACATAAAGGGACTCCGCGTACTGACGAAAAAAAATCCGGAATGGAAAGTTTACGCTTCTGAGGGAACCGGATCCTGTATCCGGGATGCCATGTACAGGGATGAACAGCTGATCTGCTTCGCTCCCGGCCGGGAAATCAAAGTGGGCGGTATGAAAGTCCAGTCACTGCCGGTTTCTCATGATGCCTCTGATCCGGTCTGTTATTCGGTGGAAGCGGGGGGAAACCGTCTGACCATCCTGACGGATACCGGGTATGTCCCGCCGGAAGTTGCTGAATACCTGTACGAGTCTGACATTGTGGTACTGGAAGCGAATCACGAGGTTAATATGCTCAGAGCGGGTCCGTACCCGTATTCCCTGAAGCAGAGAATTCTCGGTGAGAGAGGACATCTTTCCAATGAAACCGCTGGCGGGACGCTGGCGGAAATCATGAAAAAGGACAGCCGTTACCGGCATATTTTTCTGGCCCATCTCAGCAGCACAAACAATTTTCCCGGACTGGCGTTTCAGACGGTCCGGAATATTCTGGAGGAGAACAGTTTCCTCATGGACCGGGACTATCACCTGGAAGTCCTGAAAAGGGATGGTCTCAGCGGTATGGTGGAACTGTAACAATATATTAATTAAGAGGTGAAACTATGGATAACAGAGATTATAACGATCAGAACCCGGAAAGGCACTGGACTGACGGATCTGCGCAGGATGGACAGACTGTTTCCGGAAACGCGGCTTCAGGCATTTATGGCGAAAACCCGGATCCCCGCGAAGGCAGCGGAACATTCCAGTCATGGGGATCTGAGCCGAAAGCTGTAGAAAGTACAATGTCCGGCGGTACGGAACCATCCGGATCATACAGAGGAGCCACGGAGTCTTATCAGGAAACTGGAACGACAGGCACATGGGAGCACCCATCAGGCTCCGTGGAAGGAACAATGCCAGGCGGCACAGAGCCATCCAGAGCATACAGGGAAACTGCGCAGTCCTATGACGGAACCGGAACAGACGGCGTCTGGGAGCATGGGCCGGAAACGACAGGAGAAACCGTCACCGGAGCAGGAAATTATACGGAGCCGCCTGCAGGACATCCTTCCGGAAGCTATGGTGGAGGAATGACCTGGTCCGGGAGTGGTGAAGCAGAAGTCGATTACAGTGTCGCGAAAGGTGAATCCGTAAGAATCGACTCGACTGCCGGATACAGAAATGATGACTCCGGAGCTTATGGCAGTGATATTTCGGACAGAACAGGCGATTACCGTTATTATAATAACGGTTACTCGGAGGGATCGGCAGCGTCTGGTGGAACTGACGGACGCCAGCAGTACAGCGGTTATTATGCTACTCCGCAGGGAGAATCCGCCAGGAAGAAAACAGAAAAAAAATCATCAGGCGCATTCCGGCGTTTTCTGGCGGCAATGCTGGTCATCGCGCTTTGCGGGGTCGCCGGGTTCAGCGGCGCGACCATCGCGAACCGGAACGCGGCGTCCAGGAATCATTCCGGTACATCAAATGTCAATATTACCGGAGATGTGACCAGTGTGAATGCCGCGTCAGCGATTTCTGAAAAAGTCATGCCTTCTGTTGTCGGAATCAGTACCGTTGCCCAGTCCCAGAGACAGACCATTTTCGGCCTGCAGCGCGGTATGGTACAGGGAATCGGTACAGGGATCATTGTTTCGGAGGATGGCTATATCCTCACCAACTCCCATGTCATCAATGACGGAAATACGGAACAGATTACCGTAGATCTGTATGACGGAACCGAATACAGCGGAAAAGTACTCTGGAACGATTCCAGCCTGGATCTGGCGATTGTCAAGATCGAAGCGTCCAATCTTACCGCAGCGGAACTGGGTGATTCCGATGAGATCCATATCGGAGACTACGCGCTGGCGATCGGCAACCCGCTGGGACTGAACTATGAACGCTCTGTCACGTCGGGGATCATCAGCGGACTGAACCGGGCGATTACGACGCAGGATGAATCCACCGGCAAGACCAATAACATGGATGGACTGATCCAGACGGACGCGGCGATCAATTCCGGTAATTCCGGCGGCCCTCTGATTAACAGCAGCGGTCAGGTAATCGGAATCACTACAGCCAAAGCCTCCTCCTCAGAAGGTCTGGGTTTCGCGATTCCGATCAATACTACGACACCGATTATCAAACAGATCCGTGAAAAAGGTTCTTATGAGCAGACGTATATCGGCATTTCGGGTGTTGACCTTTCCACAATTACAGAGAATTACGCCACTGATTTTGACGCGAAGAGCGGTGTTTATATCATGCAGATTTATACCAGTTCCCCGGCCGCGGAAGCAGGACTGAAGGAAGGGGACATCATCACCGAAATCGATGGCAAAGCGATCGATGGCATGAGCGCCCTCAAATCAAGGATGATTAATTATACGCCGGGAGATGAAGTCGAACTTACGGTAGAACGGAATAAAGCGCAGGAAAAGATCAAATTGGTACTCGGCAGTTCCGCGGATGCCACCAGTACGCTCCAGTCAAACCAGAACCAGTTACCGGATAATTCCGGTACCGAAGG